>JALOQD010000145.1 GCA_025453525.1 Myxococcota bacterium | reverse complement strand
CGCATCCCAGTCCAGCCGGAGCTCGGCAACCGTGCGTTGGAGCTCCTCGAGCGCTTTTTGGAGCATGACCTTCGGGTCGATGCGCAGAGGATCGTAATAGGATTCGGCCACCGCGAGCAATGCTCGGTTGGTGACCTCGGCGCGACCGAGGTCGTGGTCTGAAGGCAAGGCGGCCGAGGCCTCAAAGGTCAACAGAAGGAATGCCGCCCCCAAACAAAGGGACGCGACCGCGAAGGGCTTGTAGATGGGCATCGAACAGTCTCCTTTGACAGCGCGGCGCGAATGCTCTACTAACGACCAGCTCGAGCTCTTTTTGTCCCGTGCGATTCGAGTGTGCGCACAACAACTCTTGACGTCAAACGAACACTCGGCGTAGTAAATGCTCGTCCGTCGCGAGGATGGCGGAATTGGTAGACGCGCTGGATTTAGGTTCCAGTACCTCAAAGTGTGGGGGTTCGAGTCCCCCTCCTCGCACAGTTTCCTTGAACTCACCGCTTCGGTCCCACGGTGAACGTTATCTCGCCCACATCGCTCGCGCGGGCTCTGACCACTGCGCCTGGCTCGAGCGGACCGATCCCAGAGGGCGTGCCTGTCAGTAGAATATCCCCTGGCCTCAGGGTGAACAGCCTGGATGCGCTGGCGATGAGCTTGGGAAGGCCGTGGACCATCTCACCGCAGCACCCTGACTGAGTGAGATTCCCGTTGACCCAGAGCTCGAGGCGCACCTCGTTCCAGGGCGGGCAGTCCTCGATGCAACGCGGCCGGGACAAGGGACAAGAGCCGTTGAAACCCTTGGACGCGAGCCAGGGCAAGCCCTCCTTGCGGGCAGCGGCCTGGAGATCTCGGGCCGTCAGATCCACGGCCACCGCGAGACCGGCCACGACCGACAGGGCGTCCTCCTCGTCGACCTCTCGAGCCGTGACGCCGATGATCGCGGCCAACTCGACCTCGTGATGGAGCAAGGACGACCCGAGCGGCCATGGGACCTGCGCGCCCTCGCCGACGACCGCCTGCGGCGGTTTAAGGAAGAATACCGGCGACGGCGGCGCGGTGCCTCCCATCTCGGTGGCGTGATCCATATAGTTTTTCGCCGCGCACAGGGCGCAGCCAATGGGTAGAACGCGCTCGCCAATCACGAATCGTTCGCACCGAATTGTGGTAACATCTTGCGAATCGCATGCGCTTTCCATAACATTCATTTTGCTCGCAACAGGCGACAAATTGCAAGCCGCGCAAAGCCAAGGGCGATGCTGGCGGAACCGCCGGTCGTTCCTAAACAGACAAGGAGAACGCTATGAAAAAAACCTTCGCATCCCTCACCCTGCTCACCATGGTCATCGCCCTTGGGTGCGGTGGCGCTGGTCGCAACCGCAGCATGAAAGACCGCCTCCTCGACGATGTAGACAACGATGTCGACCCAGTGGAGGCTCTCACGGGTATCGACGAAAGCACACCGGTGGCGATCGAGGACGACCAGACAAATCCGGCCGACAAGCCCGTAAAGGGAACGCCTGAGGAGCTCGCCGAGCAGGGCGAAGTCATCGGCGGTTCCCAGGGCCTATTCTTGGCCACTCTCATGGTGCAGGGCAAGGCCGTGCATGGCACGTTCATGGTGCGCGCCACAGACTCAGAGGGCTCCCTCATCAAATCCAACGTCAAGACCGGCTCTGAAATCTCCCTCGAGCCTGGAACCTACGACTTCGTGTTCACCACCGATGCGGTCGCGGGCAGCCCCGAGGTGACGCTGCGCGACGTGGTCATCCCCAAGGGCCGGCGCATCAAGAGGGAGGTGAAGGTGCCTGTTGGTCAGATCACCTTGACCACCGGCGCAAGGTGCGTGAAAAAAGTGCTGCGCCTCAAGCCCAAGGGGGCGAGCGAGTGGTACAAGGGCAAGTACGAGACCTGTGAGCCCCTCCTCCTTCTTGCCGGAGACTACGAGGCCGAGATTACCGGAAACAAGAAGACCGGCAACACCCCCATCAGCGGCATTCAGGTCTATGACGGCGGCGTCCGCGACATCCTCATCCGCAACCAGTAACAAAAAGACTCGTGCGCTGACGCTACTCGACGATTTCGCCTGAGCCCTTGCCTCGCGTGGCATCGACGAAAGCTCGCAGCAACGCGGGCTCCTGTCCTTCCTCCACAGCCACCTCGAGCACCACACCGCGCTCGTCAAAGGCCTCCCGCAGCCGCTGCAGTGCGCGCTGCTCGAGCAGGCCATGAGCCGCGCCCAGGCATTCGAATGGCGCCCGCAACCGCACGACAACCGTCCGCACCAGGGTGCGCCGCTGCGCCGTGCGCAGGCACTCGGCCGCGGTCCCGCCATAGGCACGCACGAGCCCGCCGACACCGAGCTTGATACCGCCGAAGGTGCGCGTCACAACCACCGCCACCTCATCGAGCCCTTGACCATCGATAGCCGCGAGGATCGGACGACCTGCCGAGCCTCCGGGCTCACCGTCATCGTTGAAGCGATACTCGTCGCCTACGCGGTAGGCCCAGCAGTTGTGGTCGGCTCCTGCCTCGCTGGCCTGCCTCAAGAACTCCATCGCAGCCTCCGGGCACGTCACCGGAGCGGCCCTGGCGATGAATCGACTCCTTTTGATCTCAACTGAATACTCGTGGGGTGCCAAGAGAGTCTCCATATGGTGCACGAGGGTGCCAAGCCCACCCGCGCCTGTAAAGCCCATTTAAGCGGCAACAAGAATCCGTGTATATCCACACGAGTGAATACGGCCCGCGTAACGCTGTGCCCCTTGCCTTGCTCAAAAAGGGTAGAATGTTATCTTCCTCCCATGCTGATACGTATTCTCCTCGCCGCCTTCGAACAGGGCGTCCACACCGTGGCCAAAGCGGTCCGCGACTGGAGTCAGCGTCCAGACTCGGAGCTCGTGACTGCTCTTCGCCAGGGGGACACCCATGCGTTCAACTACCTGGTGCGCAAACACGCAGCGAGCATGCGGCGGGTGGCCATCGGCCTGCTGCGGGACGACGCCGTGACCGCCGAGGTGGTGCAGGAAACCTGGGAGACCGTCCTTCGGGAGCTCTCGCGGTTCCGCGGCGAGGCGGCCTTGTCGACCTGGATCTACCGGATCCTCATCAACCGCGCCAAGCGAGTGGGCAAGCGCGAGGGCCGCTCCATCCCCTTCTCGAGCCTTGCCCGGGACGCGGAACAAGAGGACAGGCCAGACATCGTAGACGAATTCACTTGGTACGGGAGATGGAGCTCTCCGGTGCACGGCTGGCGCGTCCTCGATCAGGAAAACGAATCATCGAACCGGCAAATCAGCGACCTCGTCAAACAGGTCCTCGAGACGATTCCCGAAAGCCAGCGGGTCGTCGTAACCCTGCGCGATGTCGAAGGACTGGATTCCAACGAGGTGTGCCAGATGCTCGGCATCTCCGAGGGCAATCAGCGCGTGCTCCTGCACCGCGGCCGGACTCGAATTCGCTTGCAGCTCGAGGCAAAGGAGAAGGAGCTGTCGCGATGACCTTCAAGCTCCATCGATGGGAGACCCCGCTATGATGAACTGCCGCAAGGTCCAACAGCTCGTCACCGAGTATCTGGAGAACGCCATCGGCCCTGTGCGCCGCGCCCGTTTCGAGCTCCACCTGCGCCTGTGCCGCTCCTGCGAAGTGCATGTGGAGAAGATGGCCGAGCTCGTCAGAACTCTGGGCAGGCTGCCTCCTGACACCGAAGTCCCAGAAGACCTCATTCGTCACTTCAAGGATTGGGTCGAGCAGGGCCCTCACAGCCCCCAAGAAGAAGAGCGCTGACCACGACCGATTACTCGACGTGCTTGCGGATGAACGCCGGGATATCCAGGTCGTTGGAAGGGTTTGGTCTCATGGAGCCGCGGGCCTGAGCCTGGTGCTCGGCATTGGCCTCGGACATCGAAAGGCGGCCAGGGATTGGCATCATCATGGCCGGCTTCTGGGCAGGGCGCTCCATGGCAGCTCGAGAAGGGACATGGGCGCTGTAGCTCGAACGCGTGCCGAGCTGCTGCATCATGAGCGAGCGAGCGTGGTTCTCGGCGCCCTCTTCGTTGGCGAAGCCCGTGGCGATGACCGTGATCTTCAGCTCGTCGCACGGCTCGGCCAGCGTGACGTATCCAAAGATGATGTGCGAGTCCTCATAGGCCGCTTGCTCGATCATGTCGACAGCTTCGCTGACCTCGCGCATCGTCATGTCCGGCCCGCCGGTGATATTGATGAGGATTCCCATGGCTCCGTCAATGGACACGTCCTCGAGCAGCGGGCTGTTGATGGCCATGTGGGCCGCGTCCATGGCCCGGCGCTCGCCGCGACCGTAACCAGTGCCCATGAGGGCGCGACCGCGGTTGGTCATAATCGTCCGTACGTCGGCGAAGTCCACGTTGATGTCGCCGCGGACGGTGATGAGATCGGAGATGCCGCGCACCGCGTTGGACAGGACGCGATCGGCCACGCGGAACGCCTCGCGCATGGGGAGATTGTCGTCAATATCGAGCAGCCGCTGGTTGGGGATGGTGATGAGGGTGTCCACCTCCTCGCGCAGTTGCATTAGTCCGTCGTCGGCGAATCGACCGCGCTTGCGTCCCTCGAACTTGAACGGACGAGTCACCACGCCCACGGTGAGCGCGCCCGCCTCGCGAGCCACCTGGGCCACGATGGGTGCCGCGCCCGTGCCCGTGCCGCCTCCCATCCCCGCCGCAACGAACACCATATCCGCGCCGGAGAGCATGTGCTCGAGCTCCACCACATCCTCGAGCGCGGCCTTTCGACCGTGGTCTGGAATACCGCCGGCTCCGAGCCCCTTGGTGAGGTTCTTGCCGATCTGTAGCTTCTGCGCTGCCGGGTTTGCATCGAGAGCTTGGACGTCGGTGTTGATGGCGATGAACTCCACGCCGTCCATCTGCTCGGCGATCATGTTCGCGACCGCGTTTCCGCCTCCGCCGCCAACGCCCACAACCTTGATCTTGGCCTGCTGCTCGTTGTCTCGGAACTCTATGTGCATAGGGCCCTCCCGGTGCTGTGACCGTTTTTCTTCGAACCTTTTGGTCTACTCGCGCTTTTCCGCCGCCACCGCTTCGCCCATCGAACGCCGCGGTGCGCCTCGCAGCCAGAACGCGCCCTAGAAGACCTCTTTGAACCACTCACTCATGCGGCCGAACACCTTGTCGAACACCCGGTCCTCTCGGACCTTGAAAATGCTCTTGTGCTCGGTCGCGAACCTCGCTCCATAATTGACAAGGCCAGCGCCGGTCGCAAAAATCGGGCTCGCCACCATATCTTGCATGCCGCCGAAACCGTAGGGCTGACCTCGTCGCACCGGTAGGCCAATGACCTGCTCGGCCGCCTCTTGGATACCCTCCAGCAGAGTCGAACCACCTGTGATCACCAGCCCAGAGGCGAGGAGATCCGCGTAGCCCGAATCGAGGATGGACCTGTGCACCAGGGCAAAGATCTCCTCGATGCGCGGCTCGATAATGTGCGCCAGGTTCTGCCTCGGCTGCCGCGTCGGAGGACGACCACCCACGCTCGGCACTTCCATGGCCTCTTCAGGATCCACGAGGCGCACCAAGGAGCAGCCGTAGCGCTGTTTGATGCGCTCGGCCTCGGCCTTGGGCGTGCGAAGTCCCATGGCGATGTCGTTGGTCAGGTGCTGCCCGCCCACCGAAAGCACCGAAGTGTGCACCACTGCGCCATCGACGAAGATGACCAGATCCGTGGTGCCGCCACCGATGTCGACCAGGGCCACGCCCAGCTCTTTTTCGTCCTCGTGCAGCACGGCCGCAGCCGAGGCAATTTGCTCGAGCACAATGTCGGCGACATTGAGGCCGCAGCGCTGAGCGCACTTGACGATGTTCTGGGCCGAGGTCACCGCACCAGTGACGATGTGCACCTTGCCTTCGAGCCGCACGCCGCTCATCCCAATGGGGTTTCGGATCCCATCCTGCTCGTCGACGACATAGCCCTGGGGAATGGCGTGGATCACCTCTCGATCGAGGGGAATGGCAACGGCCTTGGCCTGCTCGAGCACTCGCTCGATATCGTCCTGGGAAATCTCGCGAGTCTTGACCGCCACGATCCCATTGTTGTTGAACGAGTGGATATGGCCGCCCGCGATGCCGGCGAACACCGTGCTGATGTCCACTCCGGCCATTTGCTCGGCTTCTTCGATGGCCTTGGTAATCGAGTTGCAGGTGGCGTCGATATTGACCACCACGCCTTTGTGCAGGCCAGCTGAGGGATGGGAGCCAATGCCAATGATATCGATGCCTTCATCGGCCACCTCACCGACCACTGCCGCGACCTTGGTGGTGCCGATATCGAGGCCAACGATAATCTCGCCCTTCTTGGCCATGTTCTCACCCAATACCCTGCCGCTGCCTGTGCTGGCTTTGTGCTTCTTCTGTTTGGCGGCTTCTCGAGTCATTAATTGAACACTGGCATCGCGCGTTTGCCGAATCAAATTTTCGACAACCTTTTTTCCTCATCGTCGACATCGCCAACGGCTTGCACCTCATCGGGGATGGGCCGCGGCGTCACCGTGATGCGATCCGGCCTCACTTCGTTGTCGAGATAGACCACAGCCGGAGCACGCCCATCCCTTTGCAATCTACTCAGAAGCGTCGCGAGACGGGCGAGAAGGTCCTTTGCCGAGCTTCACGTACACGCCGCTCTCGCCCACGACCAAGGAAAAGCCACCGTCGGATTCACGGTGAACCTCGCAGAGCGGCGCGGTCTGCTCGAGGCTCGTCTTGCGATAGCGACGCGCCAGATCCAAGGCGTCGCGGAGGCGCTCAGCGGCCATGGGCTCCCCTGCTCGAAACTCCTCGCGCTCGAACCCGGTGACGATCGGCGCGACCACGTCGTCTTTCTCAGTGAAGCGCTTGAATATTTCGCCGCTCTCGTCGACGAGATACGGCACCTCGAGAATCAGCGTGGCGGCTGCCCGACGCTCCACGACCTCGATGTTCACTGTGCGGGGCAAGCGTGTGGTCACGCGCGCATCGGCGATCCACGGCACGGCGAGCAACTGCTGGCGGACGAAGTTCGCGTCGACCTTGAACAGATTGGGCGCGTTTTCGAGCTCTCCCGCGGCCAGGAGCTCCTGTGCCGTCACCGTGCGATTTCCCGATACGCGGATATCAGTGACGGCAAAATGCGGCGACTGACACGCATACCGATACGCGAGCACTCCGCCGGCGAGAAGCCCCGCGACCAGAGCCACAGAACCCAAAAGGCGCAGTAAGGAGAGGGCAGAGCGCCAGTTGAAAACGAACTTCCGAAGCGGCTGCGCCGCAGTATGTGCAGCGTCGCGACGCCGATTGGACACCTGCGCCACCCTGGCGGCTCTCTCAACCGGCTTTGCCTTGCTCCGCTTCATCGGCATTTCCGGGCAATGCGGGAAAGCTCGTCGACGATCGATTCGGCCGCCTGCGGCCTGCCCAGTGCCTTGGCCGCCCCAGCCGCTGCACTCCACCGCTGCGGATCGCCTGCGATCTGCCGCACTGCGTCTGCCAGTTCCTTCACTCCAGTGGTTTTCTCATCGAGCACCATGGCAGCGCGCGCGGCGACGAAAGGCGCGGCATTGCGCTCCTGTTGCTTGTCGGTGTGATGGGGATAGGGGAGCAAGACCGACGGCAGGCCCATGGCCGCGATCTCGGCGAGCGTCGTAGCGCCGCTGCGACCGATGAACAGATCAGCCCAGGACATCGCTTCCGCAGCATCGTCGATGAAGGGCATCACCTGTGCCGGAATGCCGGCTGCGGAATAGGCCTGTGTCACCGACTCTACCTTCGCGGCCGTGCATTGATGGCGAACCTGGAGCGGGCCGAGATCCATACCGGCAAGGGCCAAAGGCACGCGTTCATCGATAGCCAGAGCACCCTGGCTGCCGCCCATCACTAGAATGCGCAGCAGCCCTTTCTCGCGCTTTTTCGTCGCCGACGCAGCCTCGACTATCGAATGGCGCACTGGATTACCTGTGACAATCGCCCGGCGCGGAGGAAACTCATCGAGCGTCGAGTCGTAGGTCACAAACGCTCGACTCACCAAGTGACTGAGCATTTTGTTCGTGAGCCCGACGCTGGCGTTTTGCTCGTGGAGCGCGGTCGGAATGCGGAGCATGTAGGCGGCGAGCACCACCGGGCCCGCGACATAGCCACCGACCCCTACGACGACGTTGGGCCGCAGGCGCCGTAGAATCATCATCGAGGAGAGCACGGCGGCAGGCACGGCCAAGAGGCCGCCCGCGGCGCGTCCCAGGCCACCGCCCTTGAGGGGCTTTACCCGCACGAACTCGATACCAAACCCAGAGCGAGGCACGAGCCGCGCCTCGAGGCGATCTTCGGTGCCCACGAATCGCGCGCTGCCTCCCCGGCGTGCGATCTCCTCGCCGATAGCAAGAGCAGGAAAGACGTGCCCACCCGTACCACCGCCTGCGATGACAGCGCTCAGGCTGGAATCGTTCATGCCATGCCCTCCATGGCAGAGGTCTGCCCCCGCCTCGTTTTCGCGTTGCCTGCGGGGCTCTCCGTCGTTTCGACGCCGTGCAGCATGGGTGTTGTCCCCGCATGCCTCGAAATGTTGAGCAACACACCGACACTGAACAAAGAGATCACCAAAGCCGAACCGCCGTAGCTGACGAACGGCAGGTTGAGGCCCTTTGTCGGAAGGAGGCCCATGGAGACGCCGAGGTTGGCCAGAGTTTGCACTCCGATGAGCATGGACAGACCAAAGGCCGTATAGGTGCCCATCTCGTCCGGAGCCCTGACCGCGGCGCGAATTCCTCTGGCCACGACGACAGCAAACACCGCCATGGTCAACCACACGCCGATGACGCCCAGTTCCTCGCCGATGATCGCGCCGATGAAATCGTTGTGCGCCTCGGGGAGGAAAAAGAACTTCTGCACTCCGTCTCCCAGACCCACCCCGCTGACGCCCCCAGAGGCAAAGCCGAACATCGATTGCGAAAGCTGGTAACCGTCCCGAAATCGGTCCGACAGGGGATCGAGAAACGCGAGCACCCGCTTGAGCCGATACTCAGAACCGGCGACCAGCGCGTACCCAATTCCGAGCGCCGCGCCACCGGCCAAAAGAATGTATCCAAGCTTGGCGCCGGCCACGAACAACAGGCCGAAGGTGACCAGCGCCACCACCACCGAGGTCCCGAAATCCGGCTGCTTGAGGCACAGAAGGATCGCCAGACCCGGCACGAGCAAGTGCGGCAGAAAGCCCACCGAGAACGACTTGATCTTCTCGCTCTTCTTGGAAAGCGAGTACGCGAGCCACAACACGATCGTGACCTTGAACACCTCGGCCGGCTGGACGGTAATGGGGCCCATGCTGATCCAGCGCGCCGCGCCATTGATCCGCATGCCCAGCGGCGATAGACAGATGATGAGCCCGATGAAGGACGCGAGGATCAGTGGCCACGCGAGCGGCCTATAGAGATGATAGTCAATGCGGGAGGCAACGAGCATGACAGCCAGGCCGATGAGGCCGTAGATGGTCTGCCTCACGGCGAAATACTCCGCCCCGCCCATCTTCTGCGCCGCAGTGACGCCCGAAGCAGAGAAGATCATCACCACGCCAAAAGCGAGCAACGCCACAACGCCGATACACAGCACCGAGTCGAAGGGAACGAGTGCTTTTTTGGCGGAGCGCTGATCCATGCCCTACCTCAACTTGAGCGAGCTGAGCGCCACGAGCGCCAGCATGATGGAGATAATCCAGAACCGGACGATGATCTTGGGCTCGGCCCATCCCTTGAGCTCGAAGTGGTGATGGATGGGCGCCATGCGGAACACCCTTTTTCCAAAGAGCTGGAAGGACGCGACTTGAGTGACGACCGACAGGGCCTCGAGCACGAAGATGCCTCCGAGGATCACCGAAAGAAACTCGTTTTTGGAGAGCACCGCCATCATGCCCAGGGCGCCTCCGAGGGCCAGGGAGCCCACGTCACCCATGAACACCTGGGCAGGGAACGTGTTGTACCAGAGGAACCCCGTGCCTGCGCCGAGCATGGCCCCACAGATGATCGTGAGCTCAGAGGCCATGGGGATCGGCGGAATGTCGAGATACACCGCGATGTTGATCCCGAAAAACGTCAGGCCTGCCATGTAGCACAGCACGAGGTAGGTAAAGGCATTCACCATCACCGGGCCAATGGCGAGGCCGTCCAGTCCGTCGGTGAGGTTCACGGCATTGGACATCGCGACGATGACAAAAGTCCCGAAGCCCACGTAGGCCCATCCGGGAATGGTGATGGGATGTTTGGCAAAGGCAATAAACGGCAGGCCGAGGCGATCCCGCAGAAGCAGCCACTCCTGCGGGAGGTTGTTGTCGAGGAACAAGTAGGCGCACAGGACTCCGGCCAAAGAGGTCTGAAACAGGAGCTTGAACTTGCCCGGCATGCCCTTGGAGCTGCCGTAGCGGATCTTCAAATAGTCATCGATGAACCCGATGAGCCCATAGCCCACGGTCACGGCGAGACACAGCCAGACAAAGTGATTGCGCAGGTCTGCCCACAGCACTGTCGAGATGACCAGGACGAAAAGGATGAGCGAGCCGCCCATGGTCGGCGTGCCGGCCTTTGAAAAGTGGCTGCTCGGACCGTCGTCGCGCACGGTCTGGCCGATCTGGCGCATCTGCAGCCTCCGGATGAACCAGGGAGCCAAGGCAAAACACAGGAGCATCGCCGTGAGCATGGAGGCAATAGCCCGAAACGGCACGTAGCGCAGCACGTTCAGCCAAGACAACCATGGCGCGGCGTGCCGGTATTCGTACAGCAGCTCGAACAGCATGCGCTACTCCCTGTCTCCGCACAAAAGGCGAACGACGTTTTCCATTTTCATGCCTCGAGACCCCTTTACCAAAACAACGTCGCCACTTCTAAGCTCATCGTCGATGGCCGTCGCTGCCCCGTCGAAATGCGGGGCGATATGGCAGCGGCTCAACTCAAGACCCGCTTCGACGGCTCCGTCTCGAACGAGCTGGGCATATTCGCCCATCACGACAAGCGCGCAGGGCTCGACTTCGGCAACGGCCCTGCCCAGCTCCGTGTGGGCCTTTTCGGCCGAGGCTCCGAGCTCGAGCATGTCTCCGAGCACGACAAACAGACGTCCCTCGCCGCACAGCTCGTCAGCGGCCTCCAGAGACGCGGCCATGGAAGACGGATTTGCGTTGTAGGTGTCGTCGATGACCACGCTCCCGCCTCTTCCCTGCCGGAGCGCCAAACGGCCTGGTGAAGCGCGGCAGGCTTCGAGTCCGGCACGGATGTGGTTTTCCTCGAGCCCCAGGGCCAGTGCGGCGGCAGCGGCGGCGAGAGCATCAAAGGCATTGTGCCGTCCACCGAGCGCCAAATTCACCTCGACGAGGCTCCCCATGAGCTCGAGTGTCAGGCGCTGCGCCGCTCCTGTGCTGTGGCGGGAGACGAGCCGCACATCGGCCCGCTGCGCCGTGCCGTAGGTCAGCCGTCTGGTGGACGCCGACGGCATGGCCGCAACCCAAGGATCATCGATGTTCACGACGCAGACACCCTCGGGCTTCATCGCCGCGAACAGCTCTCCTTTGGCCCGCGCCACGCCCTCCAGATCTCCGAGCTTTTCCAGGTGAGCGGCGCCGACGTTGGTGACGAGCGCGAGATCGGGCTGTGCGATTTCCGCCAGGGTGCGGATCTCGCCAAAATCAGAGCAGCCGAGCTCGAGCACCGCGGCCTGGTGATCGTCCCTCAAGGCTAGAATCGTGAGGGGCACCCCCACATGGTTGTTGAAGTTCTTGAGCGGCTGATGCGTGGCGTATCGCTGGCCGAGCACCGTGGCGAGCATGGTCCGCGTCGTGGTCTTGCCCGCAGACCCGGTGACCGCCGCCACCTTGCCCGAGAATCGCTGCCTCTGATAGCGGGCGAGCTGCCCGAGCGCCTCGAGCGTGGAGGGGACCACCACCTGGGGCAGATGGCAATTCGGAACGAGGCGTTCCACGAGAACCGCGGCCGCGCCTTTTTCCTGCGCCGCAAGGACAAAGTCGTGACCGTCGAAGCGCTCTCCGGAAAGCGCGACGAACAGCGCGTCCTTGAGCTGTGCTCGCGAATCCGTCGAGACGAACGCGAGCGCCTGGTCAGGCCCTCCATGGAGAGCGCCGCAGGTCGCGCGCTCCACGTCCGATAGACGCAACCGCAAGTGAGTCACGAGCTCCTCCCAAGACGCAGGGCGAGGGCCGCCGCGGCCTCTTCCCGATCATCGAAATGATGTTTGGTCGTCCCAAGGATTTGGTAGTCCTCGTGACCCTTGCCCGCGATGAGCACGGTGTCGCCTGGCTTTGCCGCGGCCACTGCGGCCGCAATCGCGGCTCGGCGATCAGGCTCGACGGCATAGCCGCGCCGCGCCTGTCCGAGCCCTGTGAGAGACAATCGCTGGCCCGCGCCATTCTCGACCCCTGGAAGGATCATGGAGATGATCGAATGGGGATTCTCCGTGCGCGGGTTGTCCGAGGTCACAATGGCCAGATCCGCGCCGCGCACCACCGCCGCTCCCATCAGCGGTCGCTTGACTGGATCTCGATCGCCCCCACAACCGAAAACGCACAGCACCCGTCCGGCCGTGAGCGGCCGAAGCGCCTCCAGCACTCGCTCCAGGGCGTCCGGGGTATGCGCGTAATCGACGGCCACGGCAAAGGGAGTCTGTGAACCTCCCACGCGCTCGAGGCGGCCCGGCACTCCCTGTACGCTCCCGAGTCCAGCGGCAAACGCCGGGGCCTCCTCTTGGAGGGCGATGCCAATGCCCAGGGCGAGCAGGAGATTGGCCAGGTTGTGCGCGCCGAGCAGGGGCGAGCGCAGCTCCACCGGACCGCTGGGAGTGGCCACTGCCACGTCGATGCCTTCGATGCCGATGCGCGGCTCTGTGAGAGGGCGGATGTGAGCCGCTGTTCCCACGCGGCAAGAGACTTCCAAGCTCGGGCAGATGGCGGAGCGGACGACGACCGGTCCAAACGGATCGTCCACGTTCACCACGCAGCGCGCGTCCTTTCGGCCTTCGAGGGCCTTGGTGAACAGCAGGAGCTTGGCCGCCGCGTACTCTTCCATGGTCTTGTGAAAATCCAAATGATCTTGCGTGAGGTTTGTCAGCGCTACGACGTCGAGCTCCACGCCGGACATACGGCCGAGGGCCAATCCATGGGAAGAAGCCTCCATGACGAGGTGAGTCGCTCCTAGCTCGACCATGCGCCGTGCGGTGCGCTGGATGATCGGCGCCTCTGGTGTGGTGAGGGCCGCGGTCCAGCGATGCGCGCCGCAGCGGGTGTCCACGGTGCCCATGACCCCAGGACTTCGCCCTGCAGCGGCAAGCGCTGCTTCCAGGAGATAGGTGGTCGTCGTCTTGCCGTTGGTGCCGGTGATCGCCGCCACCTTCAAGGCCGCGGTCGGTCTGCCAAAGCACTCGGCCGAAAGCGTCCCGAGATGTTGGCGAGCGTTGTCGACGATGATTTGCGGCACCGCGACCTCGAGTGGCTCCTCGACCAACAGAGCCACCGCGCCAGCGCCGAGCGCCGCTTCGACGAAGGACCTCCCGTCCACCGTGGCTCCGCGCAAGACCGCGAACATGTCCCCTGCCTGCACGTCCCGCGAGTCGTGAGCGAGACCGCGCACCTCGCATCGTTCATCGCCCATCGTCCGAGCCCCAGCCACTCCGCTCGCCAGCTCTCGAATCGTCGTCATGGACGCTCCTCGTCGTTCTTGGCCACGTCTTTCGTCTCTGCCCGCCGCGATGCCAGAAGAGGGTCCCGATCCCTTGCTTGCGGCTCGATCATCGGCGCAAAAGAAACGTGCACGTAGTCGCCCTCGGCCGTGATCGTACCAGGGGCCGGGGCCTGCTCAGACGCGACTCCGGTTCCGCTGAATACCGCCCGGAGGCCGCTCTCGGACAACTCTACGAGCGCCCTACGCATGGTCATTCCCGAAAGTTGTGGAACGACCCTACTTCCCTGTGGCACCTCGGGCAGAGGCGCTTCACCTGCCTCGGTATCAGGCTCGCTCTTTGGAGCACCGATCCGGCGCACCTTGGCTGAGCGAGGGGTCGGCGTGGCATCGCGCCTGGCCATCATCCGCGGCGAAACCCCCAGGTAGCGCATGGCTTGATCGGCGAATCGCCGCAGCGCCGGAGCTGCCACCACCCCACCGTAGTGACTGATGAGCGGCTCGTCGATGACCACCGAAATCACGAGTCGGGGGCTGTCGGCAGGCATGAAGCCGAAGAACGAAGCCACCCACTTTTCTTCGTGGTAGCCCTTGCGGCCCACGGACTTTTGGGCCGTACCCGTCTTGGCGGCCACGAGATATCCCTCGAGCGCGCCCTCGACGCCGGTGCCGCCCTCCTCTGTGACCGTGGTCATCACATCTCCCACGAGGCGCGCCGTGTACTCGCTCACCACCTGGCGCCGCTCCACAGGTCCGAAGGTCTGCGACACCTCGCGATCTGGTCCGACCACCCGGCGCACGACATACGGTTTCATGAGACGGCCACCGTTCGCTAGGGCGGAAAGCGCCGTTGCCATCTGCACCCCAGTGACGCCGATTCCCTGTCCAAAGGAGATGGTGGCCGCATCGATGTCGTACCACTTTTTGAAATGGTGCAGCACGCCCGGAGCCTCGAACGGAAGGTCTATGGTCGTGCGATCGCCAAACCCGAAGCGCCTCATGTAGTGATACAGTCGCTTCTTGCCGAGCTCGAGGGCCATCTTGGCAAAGCAGATATTGCTCGAACGCTTGAGGCACTGTCCAGGGGTCAACCACCCATCGGCGTGATCGTCGTGGATATAGACCTTCTTCTTCTCTCCCATCTCATAGCGGCCGTTCTCGCAAAAGATGAGATCGTCCGGGCGAACCGCTCCGGTATTGAATGCCGCGGCCAGGGTGAAGACCTTCATCGTGGAGCCAGGCTCGAACACATCGAGCACGGGCCGGTTGCGCCGCTGCTCAGGTATCACTCCGGCGACAACGTTGGGGTTGAAGCTCGGATAACTTGCCATGGCGAGGATCTCGCCCGTGCGCGGATCCATCACCACCATCTGGCCCGACTTGGCGTTGTAGGTGCTCACCGTGGCCGCGAGCTCGCGCTCGGCATAGTACTGCAGCGTACTGTCGATCGTCAGCTCGATTGAATTCCCCACCACGCCGCTGGGCCCGAACAAGCTGTCGGCGAACACCACGCGACCTCGACCGTCGCGAAACCCTTCCACCGCGTCTCGCTTGCCCTTGAGCTGCGCATCGAACTTGAGCTCCAGGCCCTCCAGGCCCACGGAGTCCAAGCCGGCGATGCCCAGCACTGACGAGGCAAGCTCGACCTTTGGGTAAAATCGCTTGCTCTCCTTGATGAAGTAAATGCCGTCCACCGAGGCCTTGCGAACCGCCTCCGCGAGTGCCGGAGCCACTCGTCGTTTGAGAAAAACGAACGAACGGCCAGAGGCGAGCTTGGCCTGCAGCTCAGCCAGATCGAGCTCCAAAATCGGTGCGAGAATCGAGGCCGAGCCCACTGGATCGCGGATCTCCTTGGCGTTGGCATAAACCGAGTCCACCTCGACCTCGACCGCCAGCTCAGCTCCGTGCCTATCGGTAATCATTCCCCGGCGAGCCGAGACGGTGATATGCCGCTGGTACTGCTCGCTGGCGATGGTCTCGAGCTCGTCTCTCCGAGTGACGCCGAGATCCCAGGCGCCCATGGCCACCGCCGCCGCTCCGAGGAAGAGCGCAAAAACGAGAAGGCCTATGCGAACTCGAATCCAGCGCGATCGAGACAAGCGAGGAATCCCCATATCCTTCACCGAGCGCCTCCCGACGCCACAAGCGAGGTGGGGGTCTTGCCCACCGGGATGATCCGCGCGTGCTCGGGAACCTCCATTCCGAGCTTTTCCCTGGCCTCGGCCTCGATCCGCGCTGGCGCCTTGAGCGAGGCCAGCTCGAGCCGCAGCTCCCGCCGTTCGAGCAGCAAAGACGCCCTCTCGTCGCGAGCCTTGCTCGTGGCATAGGCGAGCCGCACGCCCTCGAACCGCACCCACAAGTGCACGGCAAAGGCGCTCGTGGTGAGGACGAGCACGAGGAAGAACAGCGCCAAGTATTTGGGCCCCATGCTCACGCCCAAAGACGCGGTCTCACGGAGGCGATTTCCCGCAGCGGCCCGGCTGCGCCGGAGTCTCGGCCAGACCTGTGACCACGATCGCGTCCGCACCTCGGAGTCGAGGCGGCGGCGATTGCGTATTGTCACAAGATCCTCCGCACAGCCCGCACTCGGGACGAACGAGCCCGCGGGTTGAGCTTCTGCTCGCTCGCGCTCACCCGGACCGCACGACGGGTGAGGGGCTCTGCCACAGGCGGTGGACACGGACACACGGGCATGCCCGGCGGACAAATGCAAGGATTCACGAGACTAGAGAACCGCTGTTTGACGAGACGGTCCTCGAGGGAGTGAAAGGAGATAATGACCACTCGGCCCCCCAAGGCGAGCGGTTCGGGCAGGAGTCCCAACAAGGACTCGAGCTGCTCGAGCTCCCGGTTGACCGCGATGCGGATCGCTTGAAAGGTCCGCGTGGCCGGGTCCAGGCCAGAGGCCGGTGGGCGCCCCATGACGCGCCGCACTGCCACGGCCAAATCCTCGGTCGTCTGGAGACCGCCCTCTCGCGACATGCGTTTGATGGACGCCGCGATCCTGCGACTATGACGCTCTTCACCAAACCGATAGATGATATCTGCCAACTCATCCTCGGTAAGACGCTCGAGCAGGGTCGTCGCGCTCTCCTGCGCGGTGGTGTCCATTCGCATGTCGAGCGGCCCGCAGCGCATGAATGAAAAGCCGCGCTGGGCCACGTCGAGTTGGTGGGAGGACACACCCAGGTCCACGAGCAACCCATCCAAGCAGGACACCCCTGCCTGACCGAGCAGGGAATCCAGATCGCCGAAGTCGCCGTGGACGATGGTGACGCGATCGGCAAAACGAGCCAGGCGCTGCCGCGCGACCCGAACCGCCATGGGATCGCGATCGATCCCCACCAGACGGCCGTCGGGCGAGGACTGCGCGAGGATGGCTTCGGCATGACCGCCACCGCCGACCGTGGCGTCGCAGTACACTCCGCCAGGATGGGGTGCGAGCAGGGTCATCACCTCTTCCAGCAGGACAGGCTCGTGCTCGAACGGAACGTCCATAGCGCTCCCTAATGCGAAACAAAAAGGGTCATAAACCGAGCTGCGCGAGCGACTCGGCCAGACCGTCGGCGTTGTCCTTGGCCGCTTTGAGCACCTCGCTCCAGCGGCCGAGATCCCACAGTTCCATGTGACCGACCATTCCGGTCCAAACAGCGTCTCGTTCGAGCCCAGCGTATTCCCGGAGCACTGCAGGCACGAGGATGCGACCATGGCCATCCATGGCGCACTCCACTGCCCCGGCCACGTAGAGACGCTTGATTTGCTTCACCCCAGGGTCGAAAGAAGGCAGGGCAGCGAGTCTTTTTTCAAACTCACACCACCCGCTGTAGGGATAGACCACGAGACAGGGCTCCAGGGCGGTGGTGAGCACGAGCCGGCCGTCGTCGCTGGCCCCGAGGAGCTCGCGAAACCGCGCCGGCAGGCTCGTCCTGCCCTTAGAATCAAAAGTCGTATCAAATCGGCCTCGAAACATGACCTGGGCCTTTTCCCACTTTCTCCCACTCATGGGCAACATCAGGGTATCCCCACGGGACAGTCCAGTCAACTTGTCCAAATATTATTAATTATATTAAGCAATTAACAAAAGTGGATCGAATTCCCATGTTTCGGTTTACTTGGTCGAGGTGGATCCCTGTGCTAAGAAGTCATGAGGATTGCAAATTCTTCGAAAGGCTCGCCGATGACCGATTCTTGGATCCCCTCGCGGCAGACTGGCCCGAACAAGTTCGTGCTCTTCCTGCTCGTCGGCGGCGCTTTGATGCTCGCGGCAGCCGTATTTCTCTTCCTCAAGCGTCAGACGCCCGGCGAGACTGCCAAGGAAGCAGCTGCCGAAGCCGGGTTCGCGTCGCCAACCCTGGTCGAGCCCTCGGCCCTGTCGTCGTCCCTGCCGCCACTGGACACTGCCAGCGAGCCGTCTACGGCAAAGGACAAGTCGAACCGAAGCGACAAAGCGGAGCGCAGTGGCAAGATAGACCCCAAGGTCGTCAAGGGATTCTTTCGCATGCACGAAGCAGAGCTCAAGGCCTGCTACGAGCGACGCCTGAAAAACAATCCCATGCTCGAGGGAAAGCTAGACCTCAATATGGTCGTGCATTCGACCGGCAAGGTAGGCACTATCAGCCGCAATCAAGATACCGTGCGCGACGAGGTGATGTTCGACTGCGTCAAGCGCACGATACGCGGCTGGGAGTTCCCGAAACCAGAAGGCGGACAGGTTGTCATCGCCAAGACCTTCAATTTCAAAAAGATGTGAGCGCCAGGTGAGGTTGCGTCTAGCCTTGGTCGTCTTGACCGCGGGCCTGTTGGGCGGGGTGGGTCTCATCGCCCACGCGGCCAAAACGGCCAAAGTCCGCGGCCCTTATCTCGGCGTGGCACTGCTCGCGCAAACGCTCACGATTGCACAGCGCGAATACGTCGAAACCGTCTCGAGCGACGAGTTGCTCATCGGCGCGGTGCGCGGCATGCTGCGCGCTCTCGACCCTCACTCGTCACTGCTCACGCCCGAGGATGCCAAAATCTTTGCCCAAGATCTCGAAGGAAAATTCGGTGGTGTCGGACTGGAGGTTTCGATTCAAGGTGATGACCTCGTCGTGATTACGCCCATGCCCGGATCGCCGGCGCAGAAGGCCGGCATCGAGCCCGGAGATCGCATCGTGTCCATCGATGGCAAGCCCACCAAGGCCGTCGATATCGAGCAGGCCGTCCGCATGATGCGCGGTGAACCTGGAACGAAGGTGCGCCTTGGCCTGTGGCGAAAAGGCGAAGCGCTACCCCGCGAAATAGAGCTGACTCGCGCGGTGATCAAAGTGGAGAAAGTGTCGAGCGAGCGGCTCTGCCCAGGT
>JALOQD010000442.1 GCA_025453525.1 Myxococcota bacterium | reverse complement strand
CAGGCCCCGTTCTACCAAGTGCCGCGCGGCGCTGCTCACCGAGCTCGAAAGCCGAATGACCGCTGCTTTCCATGCTAGGGCTTCTTAGCGGGTCATTGATAAAAAATCTCACACACTGCGCCGATACTGCCCGCCCACTTCATAGAGCGCGGCGGTGATCTGGCCCATGGAGGCGTAGCGAGCGGTCTCCATCATCTGCTCGAAGATGTTGCCGCCTTCGAGGACCACGCGCTGCAGCTTGGCGAGGGATTCGTCGGTCGTTGCGGCGTTGCGGCGCTGCAGGTCGGCGACGTTGCCGATCTGCTCGGCCTTTTCTTCGGGCGTGGCGCGGCGCAGCTCGAGATCCTTCGGGATGAGGCTGCCCTCGGACTCGCTCACGTAGGTGTTGACGCCGATGAGCGGCAATTCGCCCGTGTGCTTGCGGTGTTCGTAGAGCATGGACTCGTCCTGGATCTTGCCGCGCTGATACTGGGTCTCCATCGCGCCGAGCACGCCTCCGCGAGTCGATAGACGCTCGAACTCACTGAGGATGGCCTCTTCGACCAGCTCCGTGAGCTCCTCGAGGATGTACGAACCCTGCCAGGGGTTTTCGTTCTTGGTGAGGCCGAATTCTCGAAGAACGATCATCTGAATGGCCATGGCCCGGCGCACCGACTCCTCGGTGGGCGTGGTGATCGCTTCGTCGTAGGAGTTGGTGTGCAACGAGTTGCAATTGTCGTAGAAGGCGAGCAGCGCCTGGAGCGTGGTGCGGATATCGTTGAACTGGATCTCCTGGGCATGGAGCGAACGGCCAGAGGTCTGGATGTGGTACTTCAATTTCTGGCTGCGGTCATTGCCCTTGTAGAGATCTCTCATGGCCACGGCCCAGATGCGGCGCGCCACGCGGCCGATCACCGCGTACTCGGCGTCCATGCCATTGCTGAAGAAGAACGAAAGATTCGGCGCAAACGCGTTGATGGGGAATCCGCGAGACAGATAGTACTCGACGTAGGTAAAACCGTTGGCCAAGGTGAACGCGGTCTGGGTGATGGGGTTAGCCCCAGCTTCGGCAATATGGTAGCCAGAGATCGACACCGAATAATAATTGCGGATGTCGGTCTTGATGAAGAACTCCTGGATGTCGCCCATCATCTTCAGGGCAAAGTCCGTGGAGAAAATACAGGTATTCTGGGCCTGGTCCTCTTTGAGAATGTCAGCCTGCACCGTGCCGCGCACCGTGCAAAGAGTCAGCCTACGGATTTCGGCGAGCTCCTTGGGGTCTGGTTGCCGACCGTGCTTCTTGGCGAATACGTCGACCTGCTGATCGATGGCTGCGTTGAGGAAAAAGGCGAGCATGATCGGCGCCGGTCCGTTGATGGTCATCGAGACCGAGGTGGAAGGCGCGCACAGGTCGAAGCCGGCATAGAGCTTCTTGATGTCTTCGAGAGAGCAGATGGACACGCCCGAGTCGCCGATCTTGCCGTAGATGTCCGGACGCTCTGCCGGGTCTTGGCCATAGAGGGTGACTGAGTCGAACGCTGTGGACAGACGCTTGGCGTCGTCGCTGCGGCATAGGTAGTGGAAGCGCTTGTTGGTTTTGACTGGTCCGCCCTCGCCGGCGAATTGGCGCTTGGGATCTTCGCCCTCGCGCTTGAAGGGAAACACGCCCGCGGTGTAGGGGAAGGCGCCGGGCACGTTCTCGAGCATGAGGTATTCGAGACGCGCTCCGTGGTCGTCCAGCTTGGGCACGATGACCTTGGGGATGCGAGTCCCAGCGAGTGTCTCGGCCGTGAGGGTGACTTCGAACTGCTTGTCTCGAACCTTGTACCGGAACGTATCGCCGCTGTACTGCGCTCGCAGGTCGTCGAAACTCGCTAGGGCGTTCTTGGCCTGCGTTGAAAGAGCCTGGTCGAGCTCCGTCAGCTTAGTTTCAATCGATTCGATGGCGCCGAGCTCCGCCCTTGCGATCTGAAGGGCCTGGCGCTTGCGGGCGAGCTGGGCTTGCTCTCTCACCTGGTGCTTGTAAGAGCGTACTGACCCGGCTATCTCGGCGAGGTAGTGGGTGCGATCCACTGGGATGAGGGCGGTACTGTGCGAGGTGCGCGACAAGAGCTCGCTCGGGATGTTGCAGGCGAACCTCACTTTGGTCTTGCGCTCGATGGCCTCGAGCAGGCCGGCGAATAGGCCGTTCACGCCATGGTCGTTGAACTTGGCGGCAATGGTGCCGTAGACCGGGAGCTGCTCGAGCTCCACGTCGAAGGAGTTGCGGGACCTGCGCATCTGGCGGCGCACGTCTCGCAGGGCGTCTTCCGAGCCCTTGCGCTCGAACTTGTTGATGGCCACGACATCGGCGAAGTCGAGCATGTCGATCTTTTCGAGCTGTGTGGGCGCGCCGAACTCCGAGGTCATCACATAGATGGCCACGTTGGAGATGTCCACCACTTCGGTGTCGCCCTGGCCAATGCCCGAGGTTTCGATGAGCACCAGATCGAAGCCGCAGGCGCGCACGACGTCGATGGCGTCGCGGATGGTCGTCGGCAGCTCGGATTTACTGCCGCGCGTGGCCAGTGAGCGCATGTAGACCTTCGGGCCGCCGATGGCGTTCATGCGGATGCGATCGCCGAGCAACGCGCCGCCGGTTTTGCGCTTGGAAGGATCGGCCGAGAGGATGGCCACATGCTTGTCCGGGTTGTCTCGCCGAAAACGGCGGACGATTTCGTCGAGCAGGGAGCTCTTGCCGCTGCCGCCAGTGCCCGTGATACCCACCACCGGAGCCACGGCTTTACCTGCGCGTTCGCGAATGACTGCGCAGACGTGCTCGTAGGCGCCTTCGCCCATCTCGGTGAGGGTCAAAAGCCGCGCCACCAGAGCGTGATCCTCGGGACCCACCTCCCGAGGGCTCGGGATCGCCGCGCCGCGGTTCGAGGGATCGTCGCTCCCTGGCACGTTGATGGTGTGGTAGTCGGAGCGCTGGAGCAGATCGTCGATCATGCCCAAGAGGCCCATCTTGCGGCCGTGCTCTGGATCGTAGATGCGCTCGATGCCATACGCCTCGAGCATTTCAATCTCGTCGGGCCGGATCACGCCGCCGCCGCCGCCGAAGATGCGAATGTGCCCGCAGCCGCGCTCGACCAGCATGTCCCGCATGTATTGGAAAAATTCGTTGTGCCCGCCCTGGTAGGAAGAAACGGCAATAGCCTGAACGTCCTCTTGCACCGCGGCCTCGACGATTTCGGCCACCGAGCGATTGTGCCCGAGGTGAATGACCTCGGCGCCGCCCTGCTGGATGAGCCGCCGCATGATATTGATCGCCGCGTCATGTCCGTCGAAAAGGCTCGTCGCCGTGACGACTCGCACCTGGTGCTTCAGTGTAGTGTTCGCAGACAATGGACCTCTCCTTGAACCGACTTTGGTCTTTTAGGGTGCACAGCCGAAGCGGTTTCGAATGCTCGTTATCACGTTTCGACGAAAAACCGAACCCCTGCTCGAATGCGCGGGTCGCAGCGAGGCTCAAGGCAACGTTTCGACGCCATGATCTTTACTCTTCGAGGCTGCTTTGGTTCCTCTCCTGAGAAGAACCTGCCGGGCGGCAACGTTTTCGACAATTAATCGATCGTCACTCTGCACGAATCAATGATGAGCGTCACTGCGCGCTCGGATCCTCG
>JALOQD010000441.1 GCA_025453525.1 Myxococcota bacterium | reverse complement strand
TCGGCGCGCGCCGCAATGCGATAGGCACCTGCCGGAACCCGCACCGCATAGTCGCCAGCATCATCTGCGGTGGCGCTGAACCGTCCGGAGTCCGAGACGAGCTCGACCCGGGCGCCTGGAAGAGGCTCCCCTGCTCCCCGGATCGTCCCTGACACCACGACGCTGCTTCTCTCGACCAGGCTGCCCAAATGATGAAGGAACGACTTAATTTCTTGCTGTTGAGAGGAGGCCTTGTCTCCATGGTCTCGCGAGCCAGGAGTGTCCCGCTGACTCGCGCTGTGCGGTGTCGATAGTGCAGCGAGCCCCTTCCACAACACCACCCCAACCGCGATCGCCGCGGCTGCGAGGATGAGGACGAGAGCAAAAAACCGACGCGTTGGCGGGTGCTGGGACATGTGCGCTCCCTTCGTGCAATCAGCGAGTCTCGACGTTGGACTCCCGTTGCCAGAGGAAGTTCCCTCCAAAAGTCTAAGTCCGATTGCCGCCTGTGTCCCACGAGCCCCCTACAGCATTCTGACTCAAGAGGCGAGGGACGTGGGTCAATCGTCTGCGCCAGTTGGGCGCTGGCGGGCCTGCTTGATCTTGCCGCGCAGGGTCTTTGCCGCGAGGCGACGGCGATGAGAGCCTTGTGTGGCCTTGGTCGGAACTCTCTTTCGGGGTTCGCGCAGGGCCGCTCGGACGAGTTGCGCCAGCCGCTGCCTCGCCAGCTCGCGGTTGCGAAACTGGCTGCGCTCGGTGTCGACGTCGACCATGAGCACGCCTTGCGCAGTGAGGCGATGGCCGAGGCGCAAGAGCAGCCTCTCCCGCAGTTCTTCGTCCACGACCGTCGTGTGCGCGAGGTCCCAGTGAAGGGTCACGCGCGAGTTCGTCTTGTTGACGTGCTGACCGCCTGGCCCTCCCGAGCGGCTCGCCGTGAACCACAGCTCGTGACCAGGGATGAGGAAATCGTCGCGGATTGGCAGAGCATCTTCCATCTCCATTAAGGGCTAGCACGGCGAGGGTGAGTGCGCATTCTCAACGGTCAGACTGAAATACAGGATGTTATTGTCCATGAATATCCTTAAGATTTCCCGTGGTTATGCCCTTGACCAGATCCTCCCCGCGATATAAAGGTAGCAATATAGCAATATTGCGATATTGCTATGAGTGGACCGAGTCCAGCATGGCAGCGAGGTGAAGATGAAGAGATTGTTCGCAAGGGCCTGGATCCTCGTGGTCACCATGGCGCTCTTGTCTGTGGTCGTTTGGGTTGCGTCGCGGTCCGTGGGAGCGGTCGCGCAAACGAGCTCTGTGGCACGGCATCCTGGCCAGGCCCGCACTCACCTCGATCACAGCGCGTTCTTCAAAGAGCCTCTCCCAGATGGACGTTCTGTGACGCGCGCCTGCCAGCAGTGTCACCCGCGAGCCGCGGAACAAGTGATGCGCACCTCGCATTTCTTGTGGCTCGGCGAGCCGGTGGAGGTCGAGGGTCACGAGGGCTCGCTGCGGATCGGCAAGCGCAATCTCATCAACAACTTCTGCATCGGCATCTCGGGCAACTGGCCCTCGTGCACCAGTTGTCATGCCGGCTACGGTTGGGGGGACGAGTCTTTCGATTTCGAAGATCGCGACAATGTCGATTGCCTCGTGTGCCACGAGCGTACAGGGACCTACGTCAAGGGTGACGCTGGCCTGCCCGGACCAGAGGTGGATCTCGTTGCGGCGGCGAAGTCCGTGGGCTTTCCGCGGCGGGAAAACTGCGGGGTATGTCACAACTTCGGCGGAGGCGGCGTGGGCGTGAAGCACGGCGATCTCGACAACTCCCTCAACCATCCGGATGAGGCGGACGACGTTCACATGGGACGTCTCAACTTCCTGTGCATCGATTGTCACACGACCACAGAGCACCGCATCACGGGTCGTTCGATGTCGGTGAGCGTGGACGATAAGGATGGTATCGGCTGCGCTGACTGTCACCAGGGAGAACCGCACGAAGAGCCGCGTCTCAACGCCCATCTCGATTCGGTTTCCTGCGAGGCCTGCCACATCCCGACCTTTGCCCGCACAGTGCCGACCAAGCTCCGTTGGGACTGGAGCAAGGTCGGAGACGACTCGAGGCCGCAGGACCCGCATTCCTATCTGAAAATCAAGGGTGAGTTCGTGGTCGGCACAGACGTCGTCCCCCAGTACTTCTGGTTCAATGGCCGTTCTGGCCGCTACTTGCTCGGTGACGCCATCGATCCCGGGGAGGTGACGCCCATCAATTATCCCCTCGGAAACATCGATGAGCCACGAGCGCGCATTACCCCGTTCAAGACCCATTTGGCTGTTCAGCCGTTCGACGCGATCAGCCGCCAGCTCCTCTCCCCTTTGACCTCTGGCGAGGGCGGACTATGGCACACCTTCGACTGGAACGAGGCCTTGAGATTGGGAGCGGCGAAATCCGGACTGTCCTACAGCGGTCGCTACGGCTTTGCGAGCACCGTGATGTACTGGCCGCTCAGTCACATGGTCGCTCCCAAGGAACAGGCTCTCAGATGCGATGCCTGTCATGGAGAGCATTCGAGACTCGACTGGCGCGCCTTGGGTTATCAGTTCGATCCCATCGACGCAGGAGGCCGCTGATGAGAGTCGCGCTTCGCACCTGCCTTTCTGCATCGCTTCTTCTCGTCTTTGCGACGACGAGCGCGTCGGCCCAGCAGCGCAGTCGCATGCATCCGGGCGTGGCCGTGCTCGACGCGCACGGGTCGAGTGTGCTCACCAGCGGTTTGCCTGGAGAGGCCACGACGACTTGTGGCAAGTGCCACGATGCACTGTACATCGAATCGCACAGCACCCATGTCACGGCGACCTCCAGGGTCGACTGCTTCGATTGTCATGTGGAGGATACAAAAAAATGGACGCCCGAGGCGTTCGATGAGGACGGTCTGCTGCGATCCGAGATGTCGGGAATCGGCCCAGCCACAGACGCGCAGTGTGGGCGATGTCACGGACTCGTGTCCGGTGCCACGCCTCCTGTGAGCCTTCCCCGTGACTATACGGCCAAGGACGAAAAATCGAGCAGCGGGTTTCGCTACGATGCCTCGCTGACAACCGGTGTCGTGTTCTCTGGACAGTGGATTTCTCGCAGTTACGTCAACCTAGAGGATCGGGAAACGTTGACCTTCCCGTGGGATGTGCATGCCGAGCGCCTCGTGGGGTGCGCCTCGTGTCATTCCTCTCCTAACCATCCGGGCCGAGTCGGAGGCCATCGTACTCAGCCTGCTCATTTGTCGCGGGACCCTCGGCGGACGACGGTTTCGGCGTACCTCGAGCATCCGGATCACCGGCTGACGAGAGGCCAATGCGGGATGTGCCACGATCCCAGCGCCTCTCATTCCTTTTTGCCACACAAGGAGCGGCACTTTGAAGTGCTCAGCTGCCAAGGTTGCCATGTGCCTCGCGTGTTTGCGCCATCTGTGTCCTATAGCGATGTGACCGTGGTCGATGAAAACGGCGAGCCGCTGCTCGGGCTTCGCGGCATTAAAGAAAGCGGCGAGCCCCTCGGCGGTTCGCTCCTGCGAGGGATGGCACCCCTGCTCGCGCCCTATCTGACCGAGGACGGCGCGGTGAAGGTCGGACCGTTTAACCTCATGGCTCGGTTCGAGTGGCTCGATGCCGAAAGGAAACCAGTGTCGCA
>JALOQD010000440.1 GCA_025453525.1 Myxococcota bacterium | reverse complement strand
AGGATGAATTCGGATGGATTGCTCGGTTCGTTACTCATGCTTCCAAAATCCCCGCTACGTTGTTTGTGATGGTCGCTTCCAGCTCTCGCGCCTTTGCGTTTAAGGGTTTCCAGTTCCTCGTTCAACGTTTCGAGCTGCGCCTTGAAGTCCTCGTCGCTCACCTTCTCCCCAGGGGCCACGCCCACATGACGGCCAGGTTGAGGCGGCACAGGGGGCCGGTCGCGTCGGTCCTCTCCACGCCGCAGATCGACAACTCGGCGGCGACCCACAGGCGCTTTTCGAGCGTGGCGGTCGCGGCGTCTTTTTCAGAGGGGCTATCCAGTGCAAGTCTTATTCTCCTTGTGATCTCGTTGGGCTCACGCAGCCATCAACGACAGGGGAGATAGGCAACCTATAGGCCTTTTCCTCCGGACCCCAGCCCCGTTCTCGTCCTTTCGCTCCGTTCCAAAATCGCTGATGGATCAAGACTCTCTACGTAACATATTCCACTCGATGCTTCCCTGTCGAAAACCGCGACGCCGTTCATCCACCTTCTAGGGCATTCCTTTTCTCAGCCGCAACCGCCCTTGACCTTGGTCTTCCTGACGATTTTGACCTTGGAAACAAAGCTCGGCTTGGCGTGCTCGTCGAAGGGCACAGGACGGATGGCCGGGCCGTCGACCTTTGCGGTCGTCGTCGGTCGAGCCGCCTCCTCGCAGTCCACGGCTGGCTCCTTGAGACGCATGTCCGGATGGGCTGCGTAACACGAAGAACCCACGGCCATGTGGAACGCAAAAGCGAGCTGTTCGTCGTTCCGCCGTGGAGCGTCGGGAAGCGCGGTGGCGATGCAGGGATCGGGCGGGTACACCCTCAGCCACTCGTTGATGCCGCCCTCGATGATGTACAGATTTCCGATGCCAACACCGCGCAGCACCTTCCATGCCGCGGTCGCATCGGTTTCGCCGTTCGACACCACGAACCGCAACACCTCTTCACCGCTTCCCTGAAGGTGGCGCAGATAAGAGGGCTCGCTCAGGCGGTCTGGTTCCAGACGCTGCGCGCCGAGGAGGTGGAATTTGTTGAAGTCGCTGGTCGAGCGCACGTCCCAGATCTCCACGGCCATGCTGCCATCGCGCTTCCATTCCACCACCTCCCCTGGGTGCACGTAGGGATCGCGGTTTTGCAGCTCGACGCCCGCGGTCTTTGCCAAAGCGGCCCATCGTTCCTGTGCGTCCGGTTGTCCGATGAGCGCCACGGCCACGGCAGCAGTGGCAAGAGCTCCGGCTGCCGCGCCCTTGCGCCATCCCCGTGGACGCAGCACGTCTTTTCCCCAACTCCTACCTGCGCCGAAGATCGCCTCGGCAATTTCGCCGGCGTAGAACATGAACAAGGCCATGGCCACGACCATCGTCACGACGACCCCAGTGGGCAGGCCGAAGAGCTCCGAAAGCATGAAACGGCCCATGGAGGTCGAGTTGTAGAACCCGTCGAAGAGGTGCACGGTCTCGCCAAAGGCCCAGACCCCCAGTCCGACGCCGCCCAAGAAGGCGACGCCGTCTAGCTTGAAGGTGGAGGCGGCCACCACTGAGGTTCCGGGGCAGAAGCCGCCGATGATAAACCCCAGGCCCATGATCAATCCTCCAACGATCTGCGGAGCGAGGAACGTGGGATTGACCCACACGCGATCCATATCGAGCAAACCGAGCCCAGCAGCTCCGAAGAGCAGTACGCACGCGACGACGATGGCGGTGAACATTACTTTCAACACGGTCATCTCGCGCAAATAGAACTGCGCCGCGAGCTTGCGGGAATCGCCAAAGCCAGCGACCTCCAAAACCGCGCCAAACGCCGCGCCGATGAGGAAAAAGATGCCGTAATAGGGAAGCGACCCGACAAGACTGCTCAGTTGGAACGGTGCCACCATCCCCTCCTTTCAAATCCACAGCCGGCGCACAAAGTACGCCAGGGCATAGCCGCCGATGAACACGCTGAACATGAAGGCGAACGACCCCACGGACAGCACTGCGCCTCCAGACAGCGCTTGTCCCGACGTGCAGCCCCTCGCCAACCGAGCGCCATAGCCCATGATCACACCGCCGAGAATGGCGGCGACGATTCGTGAGCGGCCGGAGATCG
Source organism: Myxococcota bacterium (assembly GCA_025453525.1). GTDB lineage: Bacteria > Myxococcota_A > Polyangia > JAAYKL01 > JAAYKL01 > JALOQD01. Next base: position 1,546 of record JALOQD010000440.1, on the reverse strand, counting down.
AAGGCCCTTTGTGCAGCTCGGGCCGAGCACGGCGGTTGACGATGCCCGAAATCAGTCCGCCGACGAAGGTGCCCAGCAGCATGGCCACGCCGGGGCTCGCGAGCGCTGTGCGCGACCCTCCGCCCATCTCTGCGAGATAGGCGACTCGATCGACGTGGGCAGGCGCAACGAGCTCGAGGAGGGCTGTGCTCAGTTGGCCCATGGCCCCGGAAGCGCCGAGGCCGCCACCGGTGATGAAGAAAGCGAGAAACAGCACGATGCCCAGCAAGGCGCCGGCGAGATAGGGGTCGATGTAGGGCCTGGGTCCGCGCGGCTCAGGCATGATGGCCTCCTTCATGGGATGGTGCAACGCCGCTTGGAACCTCGATCTCATCGTAGCCGTCGATCATGGCCGAGAGGTTCGAGGTGAGCGAGTGCCCTGTGGTGATGAGGTACAAATGCACGACGAGAAACGTCATGAGCAGCCACGACCCAAAGTTGTGCAGAGGCGCGATCACGGATAGACCGCCGACCGCATCTATCAACCAAGGCCAGCGAGAGCTCGTCCAGATGAGCGCTCCGGTTAACACCTGCAGGGGCAGGAGCGCATTGAGCAATACCAAGTAGGTGAGCTGCTGCAGGGGGTTCAGCTTGCGGCGCGCCGTCCTCTCCACCGGATGTGGATGGCCGAGGAAGATGCCCTTCGCGTAGTAACGCACCTGAGCAAAAAGGCCTGCCAGCAGGCCGCGTCGATCCGGCACGAACTGCAATATGGCCGCGCTCGCCAGATGATAGAACAAAGACAGAAAGGCGTTGGCGACCATCACCACTGCCAGCGCATCGTGAACTTGTGCCGCTGTATCGAAGCCTAAAAACGAAAGTGGAGCATAGCCGTGAATGCGAAGTCCGGTCACGATCAACCCAAAGACGCTCGCGGCCATGACCCAATGCCAGATGCGCTCGTAGACGCCGTACAGATAGTGCCGCTGTGTGGGCCCTGGCAGAGGGTGGCGCCGCTTGCGCGTATAAAACCTGTACCCCGCGTGTCCCGCGACTGCCAGGGCGGCGAAGAGGAACAGAGCAAAACCAGCTCGATCGCTCCAGGGATCTCTCGAATGCCCAAAAACATAGAGGTCTTTAGGGGGCGCATCGCGCTTCCAACTCGCACCGCTCTCGCCTTCCACGAGTCTCCCGCCGAGCAAGGTCCTGAGCCTGGGCCCAGGTTCCAAATCCATCCCGAAAGGCCGTCGGTTCGTGACGACCATGTCCTCGGAAAGTCGCGAGGTCTGCCCATGGCACTCCTCGCAGTCGCGGAGCGCTCCTCTTCCGTGCGTGACGCCATGGACCACGGGGAAAGCCTCGACCACGGAGCGGATGTTCGGGCCCTCCACGCCGAGCGCCGCGAGCTTGTCGGCGATAAACTGCACGTTCGCGGAGGATTCGAGGACGAGCTCGGCCCGAGACAGACGACCATCGGCGTTTCCGTCGAGCTGCGCCACGACCTCGGGGAGATACCCGTTTTCTCCCAAGAAGGCGCGACGGACGACGTCCTGCGAGACCGGCTTCC
>JALOQD010000439.1 GCA_025453525.1 Myxococcota bacterium | reverse complement strand
CATTCGTCGCGCACTGTTCAATACCCATTGGTCATTCCTCCAGGTCTTGTTTGCTCCGTGGCCATCCGCCACGCAGCCTTCGGTGCATCGGGCCGTTAATGGGGCCGATGGGCCTCGATGCTCGCCGAGGCCACGTAATCCTCGGCCCCCGAGCCTGGCAGCCACTGCCGGATGAACTCCCGACTCTCTTGCTTTACCGCGATGCGGATGTCCGAAAAGCCCGCCGCCTCCAACAACTCACGAATGGTCTGCGTCGTTGCCGCTCCGGCGATACACCCAGTCATCGCCGCGAGATCCGTCGCCAGTTCTTCCGGTAGAGGTTTCAGCGCCACGACGTCGGAAATCGCGAGCCGGCCGCCAGGCCGCAACACGCGCAGCGCGTCTTTGAAGACCTGGGCCTTGTCCGGAGAGAGGTTGATGACGCAGTTGGAGATGATCACGTCCACCGTGGCGTCGGCGACCGGCAGGTGCTCGATCTCGCCCAGTCTGAACTCGACGTTCGCGGCGTTAGCGCGACGGGCGTTATCCCTGGCCTTCGCCACCATGTCGGGCGTCATGTCCACGCCGATGACGCGGCCACTCGGGCCGACCTTGGCCGCCGCGAGGAACGCGTCGAAGCCGCCGCCGGCCCCAAGGTCGAGCACCGTCTCGCCGGGCTTTATGGCAGCGATGGCTTGCGGATTGCCGCAGCCAAGGCCCATGTTCGCGCCCTCGGGCACGCTCGACAGGTCTTTCTCGTCGTACCCCAGCGCAAGGCTGTTTTGCGGCGAAGGGCCGCAGCATCCTGGCGCGCAACCGCAACCCTCTGAGCGGGCGACCTTCCCGTACTGCTCTCGCACGTCGGCGCGGATCTGGTCGTACTTGGCGTTGTTCATGGCGTTCCTCCGGTGGATGAAGACTGCTCTTCCTTTAAGAGCGAGCAGCTTGTCGTGAATGGCGTTCCGCACCGCCTGGCGACGCCGCTACAGCTTGGATGGACAGGAGCTCCCTCGATTCTCTCGCCAACTCGCGCACCGCTCTAGAATATCGTTGGATCCAGGGCGAGCCGCGAGGCTCCTTTTGAGCGCCGCGAGCTGAGCGCGCGTGAGCGGCTCGGTTTGTGGACGCAGTGTGTAGTAGACCCAGGCGCCCTCCCGTCGATCGTCCACGAGGCCCGCGCTGTAGAGAGTGCGCAAATGCCGCGAAGCCTTGGACTGGGTGATGCCCAGCACCTCGATGAAGTCGCAAACGCACAGCTCGCGGAAATTCATGAGCAGCCAGACCATGTCGAGCCGCGCCTCGTCTGCCAGAACCTTGAAGAATTGAGCGACGTCTTTCATTGCATAACCGGTTAACCGGTTATGCGGGAGATGTCAAGGGGCAGTTGTCTATGCGAGAAAAAGGCTAAACTTCGATCTGCCTCGCGTCTGCGGTAGCTGGGATAAACACCTGCTGCCCAGGCAGCGACTCGATTTCGATGTCCATCTCCATGAGCGGAATCACTCGCCTTCGCTCGAGCGCAGCTTCCACCTGATAGTAGACCACGGGGATGATCACCATGGTCAGGATCGTCGAGCCGAAGAGGCCGAACATCAGGGCCACGGCCATGGGAGTGAACATGGCGCTGCCAGAAAGAGTCAGGGGCAAAAGACCGACGACCGTGGTGATGGTGGTGAGAAATATGGGGCGAAACCTGCGGCTCACGGCGTCCTGACAGGCCTTGTCGAGCGACATGCCGCGCTTTCTCGCCAGGTTGATGAACTCGAGCAGCAAGATGGCGTTATTGACGACAATGCCAATGAGGCTGGCGATGCCGAGCAGCGCGGTAAAGGACATGGGTTGAGCGGTGAAGAAAAGCCCGAACATCGCGCCGATGATGGCGAGTGGCACGGTGACGAGAATGACGAGTGGCTGGAGGAAGGAGCCAAACTGCAACAGGAGAATGAGGTAACACGCGACCAAGGCGAACAGCGCCGAGACACCCACGTTGCCAAAATTCTTGGCGATCTTCTCTCTCTCTCCGTCGAATATCGCAGTCACGTCCTTGAGACCGAGGGTGGGCAATACGTCCTTCTCGATGTTGTCCTCAATTTTGGAGGAGCTGTGCCCTGGCAGCACATCTGCGGTGACCGCCACGGAGCGCTGGCGCTGGTAGTGCACGAGGGTCTCGAGCTTGCTGCGAAGCCCCACATGGGCGAATTGTTTTACGAGCACCTTGTTGTTTGCAAGGCTCGACTTGATGGCGAGATTCTCGAGCGCCTCCTTGGAATCGATGTCGCTGCGCACAACGATGTCGTACTCCTTACCGAGCTTGCGAAACACCGAGGCTGGGCTGCCGTAAAGGGCGATGCTGAGCTGGCGTTGGATGTCGTACTTGGAGATTCCCATGCTGCTCGCAATGTCGTCGTCGACATCGACATTGAGCTCAAAGGCGCGTCGAGGCAGGTCGCTCGTCACCGCAGCCACGCCCGGGATGGCTCGGATCTTGGACTCTAGAGCCGCCGATGCGGCCTCGAGTGGCTCGATGTCGTCTCCAGAGAGTCGCACCACGACCGGCGCTTTGACCGGCTCTCCCTGCTGCAGCATACGCACCACGGCCGCTCCAGAGAGTACGCGGAGCTGGAGCTGCCGCTGCACATGCCTGACGAACTGTTCGTTGCTCTCGAACCTTCCCCCTTTTTTTAGGTCGAACTTGAAAAGCACCTGTCCAAAATCGTCGGCCCTGATGGAGTTGGGCAGGGTGATGTAGAACTTGGGCAAGCCATCGCCCACGGACGAAGTGACGCTCCACACCTCCTTCTGCTCGCGCAGCACCTTCTCCACCTCGGCCACGACCTCCTCGGTGGCATCGAGGTTCGACAGCTCGCTCGTCACGTCCACGTAGGCAAGTGGCTTGTCCGTGTATGGGAAGAACCGAACCCCGAGCAGGGGAATGAGGCACAGGGCGACGGCCACGGCAAGAGCGGCCCCAACCAGAACCCTCTTGGGACGGGTCAACGCCGTGGCGAGCCAGCGGCGAAACGCTTGTCTAGCCAGACCTTCGCGATAGCTCACAGTGCGCAAGGGGCGAAAGAAGATCGAGGCTACGGCAGGAGTGACGAGCATGGCGACGACATACGAAGCAGACAAAGAAATGATGACGATGAGGGGAATGCTCGACAGGAACTCGCCAGCCATGCCCGGCAGCAACAAGAGCGGAGAAAAGGCCGCAATCGTCGTCAAGGTAGAGGTGAGAACCGGTATGGCCGATTCCACCGCGCCTTCCAAGGCGGCCTTGGCTTTGTCCATTCCCTTGTCGATGCGGACCTGGACCGCATCCGAGACGACGATCGCGTTGTCCACGAGCATGCCAAGCGCGATGATCAGCGCGGCGATGGACACCTGGTGCACTTTGATGTTCATGAGCGACATGGTCGCGAACGTGAAGAGCAAAGACAAAGGGATCACGGTGGAAACGATAATCGCATTGCGCAGCCCCATGCCCACAAACACGACGACGATGACGAGCACAATGCCCTGGAGCATGTTGCTCATGAGATCGCTCACCGATGCGGCCACCTCGGTCGGTTGGTACACGACCTCCTCGACGAAGAGGTCCGGCGGAAAGCTGCCTTTGACGCGGTCGATGACCTGACGAGTGTGCACGCCCACATCGACGACGTTCTTGCTCGGCTGGAAGAACCCGCATAGAAG
>JALOQD010000005.1 GCA_025453525.1 Myxococcota bacterium | reverse complement strand
CCAGATCCGCCCGTGATCTCGGGCGGTTGTACGAATCAACTTCAACAAACGATCCTAGATCCCGAGATCCGCGGTTCGGGGGTAGGGTGAACGGTTACGGTCTACATGACCGGAAGAGAAAAGAAGCAGCATCGGTTGTACAGTCCAGAGCAGCGAGCCGAGGCGGTGAAGCTTGTACGCGTGAGCGGGCAGTCGATTCGGCAGGTGGCCGATGACTTGGGTATCCCGGAGAACACGTTGTGGAACTGGGTGAGCCGTTCTCGGATTGACGCGGGAGAAGGCCCTGCCGGAGCGTTGACTACGGATGAGCGGCAGGAACTGGTGAGGCTTCGCCGTGAAAACCGGCGGCTGACGCAGGAACGAGATTTCTTAAAAAAAAGCAGCGGCCTTCTTCGCCAAGCAGGACGAGGATTTGCCGTGATCGAGGCGAAGAAGGCCGAGTACGAGGTCGGGATGATGTGTGAGCTTCTCGGAGTGAAGCGCAGCAGCTACTACGCCTGGGAGAAGCGGCGCGTAGTGCTGGAGCGGATAGGAAGGAGCTTGTGAGTCGACCATGAGCAGTGCTACGTGCCAGAGCGTGGTCTCCGTGAGTGGAGGCGGTTTTACGCGATTTGGACGATCGTCCCCTCTCGTCCTTGGATTAAGCCATGGCCCGAGAAGTTCTTTCCAAAACCATATGGATACAAACAGGTTTTTTGGATAAGATTTGGTTGGATGGGGGGCACATCATCAATACTGTTAATTGCGACCAATAAGGCGATCTATATCTCCAGAATGGGCTTGCCACTCCTCGTGCAATAGCTTGAAAATGCTTTCCCTCAGAGACTCCAAATTGTTCCAGTAGTCACCAGATGGTCTTGCCCTCCTATGTGCTGGCCACCATTTTGTGTGACGATACCCATTTTTGCCTTTTAGTAGTTCAAATAGCTTTTTACCGTTTTTATTTTTACTCAGGCTTCCACCGAAATCCGTTTCATATGATGGAAAGAAGACACCAACCATGTAGGCCTCTTCAAAAGTGTAACTAGGTTCCTGCCATTCTACGCCAATGGCGACTTCGGGGTGGTCAACAACTTCTCCCTTTGATTGACGCCATGATGGCTTCAGCAAGAGAATCTTTGGGCTACTAGATTCTGAGTGACAAAATATTTCAATATCCTTTCCCAGGCCGGCTTTCAAGCGCTTTTCATCCATAATCGAACGACCAAGGGTGCGAACTATTGAGGGTATCTCTGAACGAAGATTCCTCCATTGCTTTATTCGACGAATGTCACTATCAGGCAGTTCCAGGCTGGCGCTGTTCGCACCAGCCCCCCCTCGCGCGACCGGCGAAATCTTTTTGAATAGGTCATTTATTTGTACCTCATTTTTAAGGTAGAAACGTGCCATATCTCCGGGGATCGGAATTGACGTCTTTGGCTGGAAGAATTGATCAGAAACCATCAACTCATCTAGAAGTGTCGAATAGTAGTTTCTTATGGTTTCTAGTCCGAGAGGTTGTGGCTCTAAGCTCCTGCGTTTCGACTCATATTCATCGAGGCATTTTTTCAGCGCCCTGGAAATAGACTGGAATGAAATGCACTCTATATGTATTTTATGGCGTTTCAGAGATTGGGGTTCTCCTTGTTTTAGTGTGAGAAAAACGAAACGAACCTTCTTTCTTCCTGCAAAATCTTCAACAATATCGTCCCACTGGCCTGGACGCTCACCACTATGCACTTTTGTCTCTATTACAACTGTCTCTCCGTTGCAGAGATAGATCACGATGTCCTGTATTGATTCTTTGCCTTTTACCTCTCTTTCGACTACTGTTCCCTCGAGTGTTTCGTCGCTCAAACCGTGACCGACACCAACTTCTTCAAGGAAATATCTTAAAAAGCGTACGCCCATTCCATGTCGACCATAGGGCGACAATAGCCATGCAATGACATTATTGTGTGTTTGCTCCCTATTTGCCCATTTTGAAACGGAAAGCAAGTCTACTGGTCCCGTTCCCCAAGATGGGGATGTAGCCCTGAGCTCAAGTTCTTCTTTTTCAAGCGTCCTTATTGTCCGTAGCCATTGGCTTCTAGTCACCAAATTCGATGATGTCATCTGCGCAACTCCTCCTCGGTACGCACCCCTAAAAATGATGCATTATTTTCCCATTAATGCCGCCTGGCGAGTCATCGGAAATCCAGCATTCATGCCGGTTCCCTCCACTACAGGCCCCGCGGCACCGGTCTATGAGGACAGTAGCACTCCGTCAGCCTTCGGCAAGGATGAGTGCGTAAAGGGCCAGTGGACTAGCGCCAGGGTCTGCGAGATGGGGTGGAGTGAGGGGGATAGAGCAGGGGATGCGGAGCGGGTGGTGAGGAGGGTTCTGGATCGGGCCGGGACGAAGTTGTGATTTGATCAATTTAATCGCGAGAGCAAGGAGCTCTAGGACCGAGCCCACCGCACCACGAGCCCACAGGCCACGTACCACACACCGAAGTCGGCTACTTTCTCTTCGGGCAGCAGGCGCCTGATCCCCTCGGCGTAGAGCGCCACCTGGGCATAGTGCTCGGCCAGGGTTTTGTCTTGTAAACCCGTCGACGCCGTCGGGTACGCCTCTCCGGTTTTGTAGTCGAGGATGTGCCAGCCTCGCTCGTCCTTCCAGGCCAGATCGATGATGCCGTCAAACCAGCGACCCTGTTCATCGCGAAAGCGCAGCGGGAGCTCGGTGAAGAGCCTCTTTTCGCGGGCGGCTGTCTCGAGCTCGCGGACGAGCGGCGCATTGAGGTCTTGGGCGATGCGGAACAGCGCGAGCAACCGCTCGGCCGCAGGGTCGATGGCTCCGAGACGCATCTCTCCCAGGGCATTGCCAGCAGCTTGCGCGGCGCTCTCTCGCGTGAGTGGATGACCGCTCACACCGCCGAAGGCCCAGCGCTGCATCATCTCGTGGAATGCTGTGCCCTCCTGGGCGGCAGAGCCGAACGGCGTTTCATGCCGCGGCGCCGCGGTTGGCCATTTCACCTGCCCCACGGGCTCGGGCACGGTTTCTGGACCACCCTCCGATGGCCGCAACCAGTCGATTTGGGGACTGCGCAGCGGCACCCAGGCCGGATTCGCCAAAGGCTCGAGCCCGGTCAATCGGGATTCGGTCCCCACGGCCGAGATCAACTTGGGACACTCCTTGACGGTGATGATTTCGATGTCGGTTTCATGAAGCACGCTGCGAGACCCGGTTTTTAGAGCCGATTTCACGCGCTCCAGATCCAGACACACGGCCAGCGTCGTGGCCCAGTCCTTGGCCTGGTCGAGACATATGGCGCGCTTTCTACTATCGTCGAGGGCGTGAACGGCATCGGCGTTCTTTGGTCGGGTAAAGGTGCCAGAGGCGAGCACATGATGCTTGGCCCGGGTCATGGCGACGTACAAGAGGCGCCGCAGCTCGGCTCGCTCGGCCGGGGCTCTGAAGCGGTTCCTCAGAGCCTCGAGCGGCTTCACCGCGCTCGCGGTGAACGGGTTCGCAGCCGGCGTTTCGTGACAGCCGGCCAGGATGCTCACCTCGCGCGCCGAGCCTTTCTCCTGGGTTGGCGCGAGCAAGCGCTCGGGCACGAGGCCTTCGCACAGCGTGGAGGTCTTTGTTTGATGCAGATCCGGCAAGACCACGACCGGCCATTCGAGGCCCTTGGCCTGCCAGTAGGTGGTCACCACAACCTCGGCATCGACCCCAGCCTCGATGCCCCCAGAGGCCAGCCCGTCGTCGCCCACCGCGCTGTTTAAGCAGGTGTGCAGCTCGAGGGGCGTTTGGCCGCGCCCGGTTTCGAGCTCCCGCACGTGCTCGACGAACCTGGACAGGTTGGCCATGGCTTGTCGTCCGCCCTCGGCCGCGTTGCGCCAATAGGCATCGAGGCCGAGCTGTTCGATGAGCTGCTCGAACAGCTCAGAGGCAGGTCTGGCCCCGGCATCGCGGAACGTGCTGTCCCACACGCGCTGAAACACAGAAAGGGCCTCGGCGTCCGCGGCGAGCACCTCTCGTAAACCCTGGGTGTCGAGAGTCGGAGCCACAGCGCCCCAGGCTTGGAGCGCGGCCTCGGGCTCCAGCGTCACGGTCTGGGCCGAGTGGACAAACGACAAAGGCTGGGCCAACTCGCCGCAACCGTAACCCTGTCGCAGGCAGTAGAGGCCCGCGTCGGACATCGCGAGGCCTGGACCGCGCAGGATACCGACCATGGCCGTGTCGCTGCGCTGCGCAGCCACCTCGAGCCAGAACAAAAGGTTCGCCACCTCGGGCGTGGACAGAAGGCCCCTGCCTCCCTGGATGGTGGCGCGAACGCCGAGCCGCCGCAGGGCCTCGTTGTAGCTCTCGGCTTTTGACCACGTGGACGCGAGCACTGCGAAATAGGGCGGTTTGTCCTGCTCCCAGACGTTTTTGTTCCTGACCCCTATTACGATCTCCGCGAGCCGTACAAACAGGCTCGCTGTTCCGGGGCTCAGCTCCCAGGGTTCCTCGGAATCACTCTCTGGTTCGACCTCCTTTTTGTCATCATCCTCTGAATCATCGAGGTAGCCACGGCCAGGTTCGGCAAACAGCTCGATGCCCTGGTGGGCGGACCCGAAAATCTCCTTTTGAGGCCCAAGGTCTTCCTTGTCCGCTGGCCACGTCAGCGCGCCGTACTCCATGGCCGAACCGATATCCACGACCTGATTGGGTCCGCACTGCGCGGGCAGTAGGGCTCCGAACAGGCGGTTGAACGCCTCGATGAGTCTCGGACCACTCCGCCAGTTCTCGCGCAACGAGCCCCGGCTGTCCGCCGGCATGGCAGCGACCAGATCCTCGAACACATCCACCTCGGCGTTGCGGAACCGGTAAATGGATTGCTTGACGTCGCCGACCCAGAACAGCCGAGCCTGGCACACCTCTGCGAGCCGCCGGATGAGTCGAACTTGCGTGCCGCTCGTGTCCTGGCTCTCGTCCACAAACAGGTGTTTTATCGGAAAGCGCTCTCGCAGCGCCGCTGCGGTCGCGTCATCGAGGGATTCGAGGCGGTGGAGAGCGCGCTGCTCAACGTCGCGATACCGCAGCTTACCTGTCTTCTCGAGCTGCTGTTCGAGGGTCTCGCGCCATCGGTGCGCCACGAGCAGCGCACGGGCCGTGGTGTCGGCCCAGCGCAGCGGGTCTGTGAGGGGGTCTTCGATGCCAATCCACGCTTCGAGCAAGACTCGCTCGGCGGTGTTCTTGTCGGCAACGCTGTTGTGCCAGGCGGCAAAAGGCCTCCAGGCGTCGAACAGTCCCTCGCCGTCGTGCGTTTTGACCACCTTCGCTTCTGTGACGGTCTTGGCAACCTGCCACGTTACGTGGCTCTCCATATCCCCTTTGCCCTGCAAGGTCCGCAACGCGGCGATGGCCCGGCGAACCCCAGCTGCGGTTTCGGGCCGCGCCTCTCCTGCGAGGAGGGCTTGCTCGAGTGCGTCTTCGAGCGGCCCCAGAGACAAGCCGCGAAGCTCCTGCAAAACAGCGCGTTCGATGTCAGACAGAGCGCGTTGCCAGTCAGCGAGAATTCTCGCGGCTAAGGCTTCCACGTCCGTGGCCTGGCGCACCCAGGGGGGCTCCTCGGCCAAGAGAACCGCGACCAACAGGTCGGACAAACGGCCGACGTGGATTCGGTCGGCGAGCACGTCGAGGTCTGGGTCTCGGTCCAATTCGTCGAGCAGCCGCTGGGTGACGAAGTCTCGTATCTCCTCTTTGGCAGCCGCCTCATCGATCCCTTCGAGCCGCCTCGGGGCGTCGGGAGATTCGATGTCCAGCAGCTCGCGCAGCACTCTGCCAGCGAGGCTGTCGATGGTCAAAAACGGCGCGCCGGACAAGGACAGGACGATGTTGCGGAACTGCCGCGGATCCTGTCGGACGTCGGTGGGCCCAGTATCGCTGCCAGCCTCACCGGACAACAAGGCCCGCCGCACGCGGTGCTTCATCTCCGCTGCCGCGCGCCTTGTGAAGGTGGCGCACACGATCTGACCAGGACGGCACCCGGCTGCGATGGCAGCCGCGTAACGTTGCACCAAGTTGTAGGTCTTGCCCGTGCCTGCGCCGGCGGACAAAAGGACATCGCGCTCGAGATCGACGGCGAGTCTCTGTCCGCGCTCGTGCTGTGCGCGCCGCTCCTCGATTGTTTCGCTGGAAGGCGCGGACCAAAGCGGCAGGAGCTCGGCGTAGCTGCCCTTAATTTTCTTTGAAGCGCGCGGCTCGGAGGCTTCGAGCTTCTCGATGGGGAGTGGCGCCTGCTTGCGAAACAACTCCCGCCCGCCAGGTTTGTAGGGGCAGATCGTCGAAAAGTCGCAGTGGGCTTTCTCGCCTTCCTTGGGACAGCGCATTGGCAGATGATCGAATCGCCCAGACGCGAGCCCTTCGGCGTGACGGCCGATCCACGCACGGGTCAGCTCGGTCCAGGTCGCGCTCCGCCCCTGGAGCGCGTAGTCGGAAGCATCGTTGGGTCGCCACAGAACGCTCGACCTATTGACCTTCAAGAATTCCAGGCTGACGTGGTGCGCCCCGGCGTCCCGCAGGGTCTCGAGCTTGCCCTCGCGGATGAGCTGTTCGACCGAGACCAGGTAGAGAAGCACCTGAAAGAAGTAGCCGCAGCCGTCGGCGAGATTGTCTGTCAGACTCTTTTCGCTTTGCTCGCGGCCGGATTTGTAGTCGCGGATCGCAAAGGCGCGTCGCTCGGCGTCCAGGTCGATGCGATCGACGACGCCGTGGAGCGGCACGGTGCGGCCGTTGCCCACGGCAAGAGAGAGTGGCGGGGTGCCGTCGATGCCCCCAAACGGCGCCTCGGTGGCCGCGACGTGGCAGTTGAACTGCGTCATGCGCCTGGCTTCGACACCGCTCCTCGCCTGCTCGAGCGCGTAGAGCGCCTCTTCGACAGACTTCACCTTCTTGCTCTGGGCTTGCCCAAGAATGCCGAATATCTCCCCAGATTCGACGCCGTTCTTCCATGCGGCCCACGCTTCAGCCATCGCTTTCTTGGTCACGCCGAGCTGGGCTGCGTAGCTCTCCCAGTTTGCTTTAGTCTGCTGCTTGGCCTCAAAACTCGGATGCGCGGCCTCGAGCTCACAGAGCTGCTCGCGCATGGCGGCGAGCTCGGCCGCACCGCTCTCGTAGGCGGCAAGCCGCTGCGCCACCTCGGCATCCTCGTCGACAGGGCCTTTCTCCACCGGACACAGCGGCTGTATATGCTGGCCGAGCCAGTTCTCGATGGCCCTGCCCCAGCTCGCCGCGAGACACCGCAGATACGCGGGAGAGGCCGTGGGCTCGTGCGCGAGGAACTCCTCGGTGAGCTGGGAGAGCTCTGCTTTGACCCGACACAGGACGTCGTCCAGCAGCGCCTGCGCAGCTCCCTCTTTTTCGCCATGGGTGAGGCGCCACTCGTTGGCGCTCTCGAGCACCTGGCGAGCCGCGCGGTCGAAGGCCTCGTGGAGCAGGGTGCCCATCTCGTGAGGAGCGGGCATGGCAGAGGCCTCACTCGGCGCTTCGAGGCGCAGCACGCGGGACAGGAAGTACCGGGCCGGACACTCGCCGTACAGCGAGAGCGCGCTGGCGCTCAAGGCCTCGGGCAATGTGGCCGGACCAGGCAGCCTGCCGTTGTACGCCGTGAGCCCCTGCCGCTGCGGCTCCTTTAGCTTCTCGCGCCCAGGGGTTCGCAAGCGGTCCACCTCAAGGCTGTTTTTGAGACGCTCCGTGGCCGCAAGGCGCGCGGCGAGAGCTCCGGTGGCATCGTCGGCGCTCAGACCCTCGAGCAGGTCTCTAGCGTCCTGATGCACCGCAAACGAAGTGGCCTCGCGAGCTCCGCGGGCATCGGAAAGGTACATGGGAATCTCGTCTGCGGCGCAGCAGTCCCGCAGACTTCCCTCTGGCTTGGCCCAAGTCTCATCCTCCCAGCCGCCAGCGAGCAACGACAACAGGCCGCCCGGGCGCACCACCTCGGTGCCGCTGCCTTGAGTAGCGAACGACAGCACGAGCCGCTCGCGACAACGAGCAACTGCGACCCGGGCGATATCGATCTGCCGCTCGAGCTCAGACACGATCCAGCGCGTCGCTGGCTCACCGCGAAGGTCGTCTCGAAAGAGCCCGAGACTCTCCATCCACTGTTCCTCATGCCGCGTGGGCGGCGCAGGCACTGCGGGGAAGCCGTTTTCTCCCAGGCCGCCGAGCACCAAGAAGTCGGTCTCGCGGCCGTCGTACAGATCGCAGGGCATCACGGTCACGCCCTGCTCGGGCTCGAAGCGGCGGTAGCAGGCCTTATTGTCCATCTCGCGTTGCAACAGCTCGGTGAGCGTGTCGCCGGCCTCGAGCCTCTCGTGGAGGCCGCCAGCCCAGGCCTCCTGCGCGACGAGCGCTGCCAGGATGTCGCCAAGCTGCCCCAGCACTGGTGTGAGAGCGTCCTTGCCCTTTTGAAGAAAGCGGCCGTGCACCACCTCGGGCACGGCGAGGCGCGGCTGCGTCGTTGTGCCGTCTTTGTCGAACAGGAGCTGGCGAAACCGGTCCAATAGGCCAGCGCCCCCTTGCAACACCTCGGCCAAGGAGTCGGTGAAGCTGCGAAGGGCTCGCAGTCGCTGCGCGCGCTCAGCGCCGTAGCGCTGCGCCACCTCGTCCTCGGACTTCTTCTCTTGGGCCCCCGCCAAGGCGTCGAGATGCGCCTGCCATTGGTCGAGGGTGAGCTGCGGACGGCGCACGGCACAAAGAGCTTCGCGTCGAAGACGCCCGGTGCCCACGAGCCCGTTTCTTTTTTTGGACCAAAACGGCGCTTCGAGCACCTCGCGCAGCACAGACAGGGGCCTCGGCGAAATCGTGGACCAGCCCCTCAGCCGAGCCAAGGACAGAACCCAGCTGGCCAGCGCGGTCTCGCCGAGCGGTGACGCAGTGGAAGCTCTGCACGGCACGCCAGCGGCGTTGAGCTCTCGCCGCCATACGTCGATCAGCAAGCGGCTGTGGGGAAGCAGCACCAGCGCGCGATGGCTCGACTCCAGACCTCCGTGGTTCGCAAGCCATTGACGAAGCTCGAAGGCCGCCTCGCGCGCCTCCAGGCGATGGCTATCGGCGCGGCGCACGATGACGCCGTCGGGGATGTGCAGCGGACTAGGCCAAGGGGTGGCCCCTGCGAGCCGGTTCCTCACCTCCTCGCCAAAAGCGCTCAACGCCGGTGCCTCGGGATGGGGCGCCGTCTCCCACGCGACCTGGGCGCCGAGCTGTGCGGCCAGCCAGTCCACGTAGCGCCGCTCCCAAGCGCTCGGCGAGGCGAGGCCCGTCACGTCGAGCTCGTCCACAGCGCCCTCGGGGATCGGCGGCCGCTCCCAACCAAGGGCCGCTGCCTGCGCGTCCGCGTCCGATGGCATCGGCTCGTCCGGAAGGCGCAGCCGCGGCACGGACAAGCGGTATCCGAGGTTCGATTCAGCGGTTCGCCGCCCATCGCGGACCACAACCACACGTCGAGGCAAGCATGTCATCAGAGGCCTCCTAGCGCGCGCTGTATGGCCGACCCGTCATCCCTCCCGCAAGCGCGCGAGCGTTTCGTTTCCGTAAATGACCATGTCCTCATCAAGAGCGTAGGCAACCACCGCCACTCTGTATTCTTCTTCGATCTGCTCGGGATAGCGGGATAGGGGACGTTCCTAGAAAACGAAGGAAACGAACCAGCACTCGATGTCCTGACCCGAGGTCCGTCCAGTGCGAGCAAGGCTGCGCAGGCCAGCGCCAGGCCCCCCGCGCGGCAGGGTCGCCCTGGTCTAGGGCCGTCTGGCAAGGGCTTGGCCATGACGCATCTCCACCCCAGTGGGTCCATTTCACCATATACACGCGATCGTTTTCTGCTATCTTCCGCGCCAAGATGACAGCCTGCAAAGACAGAGAGCAGACCAATCGACACTCCACCGCCGACCTGGGAGCGACCGGAACCGCGTCAACGGAGCAACACCGTGCAACTGCCAAAGCACTTGATCTGGCAAAGCTCTCCATCGGAGCGCTCGGCGTCGTCTACGGAGACATCGGCACCTCCCCACTGTACGCGTTTAAGGAGTGCGTGAGCGGGGCGCACGGCGTGCCGCCAACTCACGACAACGTCCTGGGCCTCCTGTCGCTGCTGGTCTGGGCCTTGATTCTTGTGGTGGTCATCAAGTACCTCGTGTTCGTCCTAAGCGCAGACAACAACGGCGAGGGTGGGGTTCTGTCTCTGATGGCCTTGGTGTCACCGTCCACCAGGACAGCCACCGGACGTCGTCGCTCGCGCACTCTACTGGTGTTCATGGGGCTATTCGGGGCCGCGATGCTGTGCGGCGAAGGAATGATCACTCCTCCGCTCACCGTGTTGTCCGCCATCGAGGGGCTCTCGGTCGCGACCACGGCGTTCAACTGGCTCGTGGTGCCCATCACCTGCGGCATCCTGATCGGGCTCTTCCTCATGCAAAAACGCGGGACAGCTCGCATCGGCTCGATCTTCGGCCCCATCATGTTGCTGTGGTTTGGCTGCATCGGCGCCGCAGGTTTGCCGGCCATCATCGAGCACCCCGAAGTTCTAGCAGCCATCTCGCCTTGGTATGGCGTGAAGTTCTTCATGCACCACGGCCTGCATGGGTTCCTGGTCCTGGGCGCTGTGGTGCTATGCATCACCGGCGTCGAGGCGCTGTATGCCGACATGGGACACTTCGGACGCAAAGCGATCCGGCTGGCCTGGTTCGCAGTGGTGTTCCCCGGCGTGCTGCTCAACTACTTCGGCCAAGGGGCGATCCTGCTCGCGCGGCCCGAGTCCGCGGCCAACCCCTTCTTTGCCCTAGCCGAGGGCTGGCTGTATCCGATGGTCGCCATTGCCACGGCGGCGTCCATCATTGCGTCCCAGGCGCTGATCTCCGGCGCCTTCTCGCTGACCCGACAGGCGATTCAACTCGGCTACTCACCGCGCATGACCATCGTGCACACCTCGGGCAAGACCATGGGGCAGATCTATATCCCCGAAATGAACAGCATCTTAATGATCGCCTGCCTGGCATTGGTGCTGGCGTTTCGCACGTCCAGCAATCTCACTGCCGCCTACGGCATCGCCGTGACCGCGACCATGGCGATCACCTCGGTGCTTTTCTACTTTTTTGCGCGCCAGCGCTTTGGCTGGCCCCCTCTTGCCGCAGGCGCCCTGGTGACGGTCTTCTTGGTCATCGACCTCAGTTTCTTCAGCGCCAATATCGCTAAGCTGACCCACGGTGGATGGTTTCCCTTGGCCATCGCGCTCGCCGGCTTCACCATCATGACGACCTGGAAAAAAGGACGGATGCTCCTGGCGGCGCGCTTTGCCACTCACACGCTGCCGCTCAAGGCCTTTGTCGATGATCTGAAGGTGAGCAAGCCACACAGGGTTTCTGGAACAGCGGTGTTCATGACCTCGACCTCCCGAGGGACGCCCAATGCACTGATGCACCACTTCAAGCACAATAAAGTCATCCACGAGCAGGTTGTGATCGTGACCATCACCACGGACGACGTGCCGGAGGTGCCGGCTCGGACGCGGGTGCACCACAAGGACTACGGGAACGGCATCTATGCGGTCACGGCTCACTACGGGTTCATGGAGATGCCCAACATGCCGAGGATTCTCAACTTGTGCCGAAAGGCTGGAATCCCCATCCGTGATGAAGACACGAGTTTCTATTTGGGGCGCGAGACCCTGCTCCCCAGGCGTCGCCCCTCCATGTCGCGCTGGCGCCGCGACCTGTTCATTTTCCTATCGCGCAACGCCCGCACACCCTCCAGCTTTTTCGGCATTCCACCCAACCGCGTCGTCGAGATGGGCACGCAGATCGAAATCTGATTCATTGGGTTTCAGGGTTCTGCCGTCGTACACCTCGGAGCGGTGGCAACGAACGCGCTGGTGCACCCGGCTTGGGGTTGGCCATCGGAGCAGGTACAGAACGCCGAGCTCTCTCCAGTGCACACCCCGGTGCCGCAATCGGACTCGTCGCAGCGGGAGCCCAGACACGCATTCCCAAAGAGCTCGACCTCTCGCATGAGTAAATACAGCGAATCGATCGTGGCGCGAAGCCGAAATCGCCAATATCGAGCCACGACTCCGGCGAAGCTGAAGTCGTCCCATTTGGGGTAAGTCGTTCCAACCGTGGAGGTATCCTGGGTGACTCCTCCGGGACAGCACTCCTGCGGCACCGAGGGGGAGCAAGCTTCGCCCGCCACACATCGCCACGGATTGCGGTTGCTCTTCCCAGACATCACGAGACTGAAATGGACATTGTCGTCCGAGGCCAAGAGATCCCAGGTGTCTGGACGCTTGCTCCACCAGTCGCTCAAGAACCGAAACCTTTGGACATAGAACCTTTGACCCAAATCAAAATTGTAATCGACCGCGCTGCAATTCGGTTCGCTCTCCAGGCACACTTCGCCCGCACTGGTGGCGTTTTTGCCGTCGACCCACGCGCTGCAGTTGAACCGCGAGTTGGCGCAACTGAGGATGTCCAGCTCGATGGACTCGCAGGCCTGCGCACACCCTGCTCCCTCAAACCCAGGTGGACAGCCGATGGGAGCCGTATCTTGGGTGTCTGAATCAGACCCTTGCGAGCCTGTGGTGGTATCCACGACTGTCTCTTCTTCCGTACCGCTTGTGCTCGCAGAGTCGCTATCGGAAAGGCTGCCGCTGCTCGTTTCGCTATCCCGTGTGTCTGAGTCGGTGGTTTGCGAGCCGGTATCCGGCGTGTCTGAGTCGGTGGTTTGCGAGTCCGTGGTGGTATCAGGGTCTGTCCCTTGCTCAGTATCAGAATCGCTCCCTGAGACCGTGTCGGTCGAGGGCGGGGTCTGGTCCAGAGCCACCGAGGACTCCCACTGGCAACTCCACAGCCCGACTGAATAAACAAATGCTAGCTTCCAAGGGATAAACCGCATGGTTCAAATATTGTAATTGTTTAATTTCTTGTCAACCCCCCAGGTGCAGGCGCCAAAATACCAGGTGAGGGGCTCGGCTTTGACCGCGCTATCTCTTCCGATTGATGAGCGCCGCGGCATAGCCAGCGCCAAAGCCATTGTCGATGTTGACCACCGTGACTCCAGGGGCACAGGAAGAGAGCATGGCGTGCAGGGCCGTGACGCCTCCACTAGCCACTCCGTAGCCCACGGAGGTGGGCACTCCGATGACCGGACACGAGACCAGCCCAGCCACGACCGAGGCGAGCGCGCCTTCCATTCCCGCGACCACCACGATGACCGAGGCCTGGCGCAGGGCGTCGAGTCTGTGGAACAGCCGGTGGATGCCCGCAACGCCGATATCGAAGAAACGCTGCACCTCGCTGCCCGCGAGCTCGGCCACGAGCGCTGCTTCCTCTGCGACCGCCATGTCCGAGGTGCCGGCCGATACGATGGCGATGGGCCCTCGACCCGTGACCTCCACGGGCTTGTTCCGAAGCAGCAGGCAACGAGCCGAGGGTTTGTGCTCCATGCCTGGGATGAAACCGAGCACGGCCAGTGCCTTTTCGTCCTCGACGCGGGTGACGAGCACGTTTCCACCGGCCCTGGCCATCTCCGTGACGATAGCGGCGATCTGCTCGGCAGACTTGCCCTCTCCGAAGATCACCTCGGGAAAGCCGGTTCGCAGGGGACGGTGGTGGTCCACCATGGTGTGGTGGAGGTCGGCGAACGGCAGGGTGGCGAGGGACTGCAGCGCGTCCTCGACGCTCGTTTGGCCAGCCTGAACGTTTCGCAAAAGCTCGGAAAGTCGCTGGGGGTCCATGGGGCCTCCTTCAAGTGAGTCGTACTCATAACAGTCGCGGCCGGTCCTCTACAAGGTTCGTTTCTGTTCCCCTTTCTCCGCGGCTTTGCCTCTGCTATTCTCCGCGCGGCTTTCGTCGCGCAAAGCGCATCGGGAAGGCTCTTAAAAGGCCGCAACAAGCAAAAAGGAACCGCCGAACCATGAACGAAAAACTCCAACAGGTGATGGCCGACTCCAAGGCCGCTCGCTGGACCGCGCTGGCCTTCGTCTCGTTGACGATGCTCGCGGCCTACTACTTCGTCGACGCCATCGCGCCATTGCAGCAGCTCCTCCAGAAGACCTACAACTGGACGCCCAGTAACTACGGGTTCTTCTCTGGCTCGGAATACATGCTCAACGTGTGCGGCTTCTTGCTCGTCTCTGGCATCATCCTCGACAAAATGGGCATCCGATTCACAGGTCTACTCGCCGGCTGCGTGATGCTCCTGGGCGGCCTCATTAAGCTCTACGGTCTGTCCCACACGTTCCGCAACGGCGGCCCGGGCCAAGAATTCTTCAGCTCCTTTTGGACGAGCATGCCGGCCACGGCCAAGGTGGCCTCGCTCGGCTACGCCATCTTCGGCATCGGCGTGGAGATGGCCGGCATCACCGTGTCCAGGGCGGTCGTGAAGTGGTTCAAGGGCAGGGAGATGGCCCTGGCCATGGGCATGCAGCTGGCCACGGCGCGCATGGGCGCCTCCATTGCCTTTTGGTTCTCAGCGATGATCGCGGGCTACAGCGAAGAAGGCGGCAAGGTGGTGGGCGAGGCCCTCAACCCAGTGTACCTCGGCGTGGCCCTGCTCAGCATCGGCCTGCTCACGTTCTTTATGTACACCTTCATGGATCGCAAGCTCGACAAGCAGGAAGGCCGCACGTCGGACGCCGATCCGTCCGAGGCGTTCCACCTGTCCGACTTGGGCAAAATTGTGAAGAACCCCGGCTTCTGGATCATCTCGGCTCTGTGCGTCCTGTTCTATTCTGGAGTCTTCCCGTTCCTCAAATACGCCGTGCCTATGATGCAAAACCGTCTGGGCGTGTCCCCCGAGACCGGTGGCCTCATCTCTGGCCTCTTACCCGTGGGCACGATCATCCTCACCCCCATCATCGGCGCCTTCCTCGATTCCAAGGGCAAGGGCGCGTCCATCATGATCGTCGGCGCGGCTCTGCTCATGGCCGCGCACCTGACCTTCGCGCTCGCTCCGCTCAACCTGCCGCTCGCTGTGGGCGCGATCATGGTCCTCGGCGTCGCCTTCTCGCTGATTCCGGCCTCCATGTGGCCCTCGGTGCCGAAGATCGTGGAAGAGCGCTACCTGGGTTCGGCGTTTGCCCTCGTGTTCTTCATCCAGAACTGGGGTCTCATGTTCTTCCCGTGGCTCATCGGTGTGGTTCTCGAGAAGGTCAACCCTGGCATCACCGAGCGCATGAGCGCCGGCGACCCCACCGCCACCTACAATTACACAATCCCCATGCTCATCTTCGCCGGTCTCGGCCTGTGCGCCGTGGTGCTCGCCTTTGCCCTCAAGGCCGTCGACAAGAAGATGGGCTACGGCCTCGAGCTGCCCAACAAGAAAAAGTAAGGCTCGCCCTTCTCCGGCCCCTGCCAGATTTGACTTCTAGCTCTGTTTGCCCGTTTCTTCTCCTCGCCACTCGCGATATACCTTGGCCCCATGGTCTTTACGTCCCACTTCTTCCTTTTCTACTTCCTTCCATTCGTCTTGCTGGTCTATTACGCCCTGCCCAGGGTGGCGAAGAACCCCTTCCTCACCATGGCCAGCTATGTGTTCTACGGCTGGTGGAAGCCTTGGTTCGTGTCGCTCATGCTGGTCTCGACCGTTGTCGACTACGCGTCCGGTCGGTACATGTCCGATCCCAAGGTGAGCGACCAGCGGCGCAAGCTCGCCCTGGTGATCTCCATGTGCAGCAACCTCGGGCTGCTCGCCGTGTTCAAGTACGCCATGCTGGCGCAGAACACGTTGAACGACATCCTGCTCGCCGTGGGGCAACCGGCGTTCGACCTGTGGCAGATCACCCTACCGGTGGGCATCTCGTTCTACACCTTTCAAACCATGAGCTACACCATCGACGTGTACCGTCGCGAGGCACAGCCGGTGCGGTCGTTCGCCGACTTCGCCTGCTTCGTGGCCCTGTTTCCCCAGCTCGTGGCCGGCCCCATCGTGCGCTACAACACCATCGCCGAGCAGCTCGCGACGCGCACCCATACCCTGGCTCAGTTCTCCAGCGGCACGTTGCTGTTCATGTTGGGCTTTGCCAAGAAGATCCTCCTGGCCAATCCGCTCGGCACTCTCGCCGACGCGGCGTTTGCCTCGCAGAGCCCTCCCGTGCTCACGGCCTGGGCCGGCATCGCGGCCTATGCGTTTCAGATCTACTTCGACTTCTCCGGGTACTCGGACATGGCCGTGGGCCTCGGGCGGATGCTGGGCTTCGAGTTCCTCAAGAACTTCGACTCTCCCTATCGCTCGAGGAGCATCACCGAGTTCTGGCGCCGCTGGCACATCTCGCTCTCGACCTTCTTGCGCGACTACCTGTACATCCCGCTCGGCGGCAACCGGTTGGGGCCCAGGCGCACGTACATCAACCTCGCCCTAACGATGCTGCTCGGCGGATTGTGGCACGGCGCGGCGTGGCAGTTCGTGGTGTGGGGCGGCCTGCACGGCGCTTTTTTGGCCTTTGAAAGGTGGCGCGGTAAGCGCAGTCCCTACGATTTCTTGCCCGGTGCGCTGCAGACCGCGTTCACGTTCGTCCTGGTGCTGCTCATCTGGGTGCCGTTCCGAGCGCCGACCCTCACCGCGACCGTCCACTACTGGTCCGCGATGCTGGGACTCGGCGCCCACCCGCCGCAGACGTGTATCGCATCTGGAGTCGTGTTGTCGGGCAATGGCCTCATCGTGCTCGCCACGGCCGCTGTCGTGGCGTTTCAAAAAAGGCAGGCCTGGGATCTGGCGCTGCGCCCCCATTGGCCCGTCGCCGTTCTCAGCCTGGGGTTGTTCGCGCTCGCCGTGGCCGCGATGTTCGCCCAGGCCTTTAACCCGTTCTTGTATTTCCAATTTTGAAAAGAGGGAGGCGGTCATGACCCAGAAGCTGCAGCTGTTCATCTCCCTGCCCTTCCTCGCCATCGTCTTCACCGTGCCCCTGGTGCAGGCCGCCCTGGAGCTCAAGGAAGACGAGACACCGGTCATCGCCGAGCTGTTCACCCAGATGCCCGACGAGGAGAACCTGCGCGCCTTTGAAAAAGACCTGGAGGACGCGTCCTTCTTCGAGGAAAAACTGCGCCCCGTGGCCCAGCTCTTGTCTTACGTTTTGACCCGAGACATGGGGATCAAGGCCATCGAAGCGCGAAAAGGCTGGCTGTTCTACGCGCCCGACGTCCGCTATACCTACGAGCCCTACTATGCCACCAGTCGTGCCCTGTGGCCCGAGGGGCGCGATCCCGTGTCGATTGTCGAAGACTTCCGCGACCAGCTCGCACGGTTCGGGGCCCACCTGCTCGTGGTGCCTGTGCCCACCAAGCCCTCCATCTATCCGGACAAGCTCTCGCCCTTGTGCGAGGCGCAGGCCGAGGTGGCGCAAAACACCTCCCGCTTCATCGCCGAGCTCGAGCGCCGCGGTCTGGATGTGCTCGACCTGCGGCCGTCGCTGCAGGCGGCGCGAGCCCAGGCCGAGCCGCAGCCGATCTACATGCTCACCGATACCCACTGGAACCGCCTGGGCCTTTTGGCCGCGGCCAAGGCAGTGGCGCAGCGCATCCGAAGCTTGCCAGGACTAGAGTTGCAAGGCGCGGCGGATCGCTATGCCACTAAAAGAGTCACCGTGTCGCGGCAGGGCGATATCGCCACGATGACGCAAATTCCCTATATCGAGAAGCTCGTCGAGGCCGAAGCCGTGGAGGTCGATCAGGTGCTCGAACGCGCCACCCTTGCGCTCTACGCCGACGATCCGAGCTCGCCCGTGCTGGTGCTCGGCGACAGCTTCAGCCGCATCTTTCAGACCGACGAGCCTGGCTCGGCAGGGTTCATCGCGCTTTTGGCAAGGGAGCTCGGCATGCCCGTCTCGTCCATTGTCAACGACGGCGGGGCCTCGACCCTGGTGCGCCAGGAGCTGGCGCGAAACCTCTCTTCGCTAAACGCCAAGAAGATTGTAGTCTGGGAGTTCGTGGAGCGGGACATCCGCTTCGGCATGCGCGGCTGGCAAGAGGTACGCCTGCTGCCTTAGAGGCCTCGGCTCCTGCTTTTGGGAAGGAAGACGCCATGAGAACACCCATCGCCCTTGCTCCCTTGCTCATCGGGCTCTTTGCCGTGGGGATGGCCGCTTGCGACGCTGAGAACGACCCCGCGGGCGCCATCTTGAGCGGTACGGTCAAAAACGAGCTCCAGCAGCCCCTGGCCGACATCGAGGTGAGCGAGGGAGAGCTCTCGATCAAGACGGACCTCGACGGCGCGTTCGTCCTGTCCGACCTCGACCCTGGCCCTGTGGAGCTGTCGCTGCGGGGAGCGTGGTACGAGCCTTCCACGCAAACCGTGACTCTGCAGCCCGGCGACAATCAAGTGGACCTCGAGCTGCAATCTTTTCCCTTGGAGGTCACGGCCGCGGATCTGGCCACCCTCGAGCAGTATCGAGCCAGCTTCGATTGGAGCGTCGACACCGTGTCCATCGTGTACGCGGCAAGGCCCACTCGCGCCGAGGTCGAAAAGGCGCTGTACTATCGCAACCCAGCCCTGTTCTCCGATCCTTCTGCCGAAGTCGGGGTGGTTCCTTCGACCCCGCCGTCCGTGGGCACAGGCGGCGCAACCGGGCTCGATTTCACCATCGAGGATCCGGACAGCGGCAACGAAATTCCGATGTTCGACGTGGAAACAGCCGTGGACAAACTCGACGAAACGCCTCTTTCTGTGGGCGAAATCGAGAGCAGTCTGCTTTGGGAGCCGGCCATCGAGCTGTATCTCGTCAACTGGAACTTCGACGAAGCCACGCGCCTGTACCTCGCGGGCCAGGCCATCCGCTCCGAGCGCTGGGGAGGTTCGAGCGTGCTGCCGCCCCAGACCCTCGAGCATGTGTACCTACACGGCGCCGAGCTGTGGGTGGAGCTCTCCTTCCAATCGTTCCTGACCTTGGGCGAGGGCATCACCGACTCCAACGGCGACGGCTATCCCGAGGTCTATGTGCGACTCGCGGCCGAGCTTTACACCGACGCGGCGATCGCCGAGCTGTCCAACAATTATGCGAACGTCGAGTACGACACCCTGGGTCTGGTGGACAACCTGGCGACGATGTTGGACGACCTCTATTCTCGAACGAGCCCGGTCGTCATCTCGACGATCGGCATACCCTACGACGCGCCGGGCAGGCTGTCGTTGGAGTATCCCTTCGCCGTGCTTGAGCACAAGACCGGCGCTGTCAACGTGCTCTTGGTGGAGCCGTGAGCCTGGGCCTGACGCGCCGTGGCCTTGCCCAAAGCAGTGCCGTGGTCGCCTGCCTCATGGTCCAAGCCACCACGGCCCTTGCTGCTCCGCCCTCGGGATATCTGTTCTGGGTCAAGGGCACTGCCGGGGACGCCACGACCCGCGCCATCTACCGCATGGAGCTACCAAGCGGCGAGCCAATGCAGCTCACCTCGGGGGAGGATGTCGAGGCCGTGCACAGCCCAGATGGCAAATGGATCGCCTATGCCAAGGCCAAGCTGCCAGGCTCGGACTATCATCAGTTCGCCCGCTTCGCGCTCTACGTGGTCTCGTCTCACGGGCCGTTCGATGGTCGAGAAGAAGTGCGCATCGACGATAACGGCTACTGGCCGAGCTTCGATTCGCAAGGCGCCCTCTACTACAACCAAGTCGACTCGCAGGACGCGGGCCACAGCCGTATCCTGCGCGCGGTGCTCGACGACCAGGGCTACCCGGTGGAAAAGGGTCTCGTGTTCGAGACCAGACCCAGTTTTTCGAACATCGACGAGATCAACGAATGCTACGTGGCCAAAGACCTCACATGGTTCGCGGCCCGGACCCGGGGAGCGTCGTCGGTCGCTGGCGTGGGCGCCTACACCTTCGAGCCGCCCGAGCACAGCATGATCGCCCAAGCCGGCAGCGTGGGCTGCATGCCTCGCATCGCTCCGAGCGGCACCTGGGCTTACATCGCGGGTGCGGATAAGGGCTGCCTTTGGGGCGACTCGCCGTTTGTCGAGGAGCGCAAAGAAAACCAGGTTTTGGTGCCTGTGCGGGGCGACGGGTACAAATGCTATCATCCGTCGGTGTCGTCGGACGAGAAGTGGGTGGTGGTGGCGCAATCCAAGGAAGATGATCACAACGCCGGCGCCTACGACCTCTTTCTGCACAGCCTGTCGGGCAAGAAGGCCGGCGCTGAAGAAAGCCTCGTCACAGGCGGGTTCAACGGCTGGCCCAACCTGTGGGTGGGCGAGCTTCCCGAGCCTCCGGAGCCACAACCTCGCATCGAGTCTTTTGCGCCCAGCTCCTACACCATCCTGACGGGGCAGGAGGTGGAGCTCACATGGAAGACCATCCATGCCGACGCCGTGACCCTCGACGGAAAGGCCGTGGACCCGAGCGGCAGCGCCACGATGACGCCGGATTCGACGACGACCTATACACTCGTGGCGCGGCGCAGCGACTCTCAAGACGAGGTCTCGGCCAAGGTCGTCGTTACGGTGAACGCCATGAACCAACCCGTGGTGATCGAGTTGTTCGAGGCCGACCCCAATCCAGTGGAAGCAGGCAGCACCAGCGTGCTTTCGTGGAGAGTCAAAAACGCCTACACCCTCGACCTGAGCGGCGCGGCCGTGTCTCCCGAGGGTGAGCTCTCGGTCTCGCCCATCAGCACCACGACCTACACGCTCACAGCGCAGGGATATGAGGGCCCGGCCACCCAGACCCTGGTGCTCGAGGTGGAGGCCATCGCGCAGGATTGGTACATCCCGGATCGCGGCGGCTGCCTGTGTCGGATTCCAGCGGCCGGTTCGCCCTCGAGCAGTGGAACCCTCGCCGTGGTGCTCATGTTGGTGGCGGCAGGTGCTCTCGTTTGTCGTCGGAGATCGCGTCCATAGAAAGGGATGAGCTTGCGCTTCCTCAAATCCTCGCAGGATTCTGTCCCTTGGAGCTTTGGCTGACCACGGGGGATCTCGGCTTAGGCAGGCCAATGGCAAATGATCCACGAGTGGAAGAATCGTCGCGCTTCTTCTTAGGGTTCACGAAGGAATAAATTCCCGGAATTGGGCTGCCCGAGTCGCTCGGCCAGCAAGACGCGAGGAGAGGGAATACTGGGGGTATTCACTCGACGAGCAACGCAGCTGGACGAGATGCATCGGCTGCCCAAACTGGGAAGTGATTTTTGCGTGAGCCCCTAGGTCTCTGATTCGCCACTTGGGACGCCGCGCCATGATCTTGATTCCGAATTGCAGCTTTGCTAAGCATCGTTGTCTCGACTCGTTTTCAAACATCCACATTCTCCTGCTGATCGTGAACGGTTGGTTCAGACGATGGTCGAGATGCATTGTTTGCGCTGAAAGCGCGGAGCGCTCTGGAATCCCGAAACCTAGAGGAGGTGTAGCCGTGAAGATGAAGCTCTCGTCATTTCTGTTTGCCGGGTTCGTGTTGGGGTTGGCCGGAGAGGCCGAGGCGCAATGCGCTAAGGATTCCGATTGCAGCGGCGGTCGCGTGTGCTTGGGCAAGAACTGCGTCGAGCCGTGGCAGGCCTCGACCCCTGCTCCCACTGCCGCCCCGATCCCAGCGCCAGTCCAGGCCCCCATTCCGGCCCCTGCGCCCGCCCCCACTGCCGCCCCGCCGCCCCCGGCACCGGCGTGGACACCGACACCGATCTCCACACCGGCTCCGCCCCCTGCCGCCCAGCCCGTCGTGGTCTCTTCCAGGGCTGCGGAGGAGGCGACCTTCCGAGCCGGATACGTCACGGCGCAGGCCGCGCTCATGTTCGGCGTCAACGGCCTGTATGTGGTCACGCCCAAGGAGTCGAGCTCGGAAGACGCCTACTACGAAAACGACGGCGTCAAGGGCGCGACCAAGGTCAAGTTCGCAGGCGGTTTCCGCCTCGCGGGATACGGCGTCCTCGGCAGGATTTTTCATTTCGGACTCTTCTTCGAGCACTCGGAGGGGTCTGCGACGCACCGGGTTGAGCAGATCGGCGAGGATACCTTCGACGAGGACGAGATGCCTTGGACGACGGGATCGTTCAAGCTCAACAGCTTCGGCCTCGCCATGAAGCTCGGCGGCAGCGCTGGCAAGCACACCTTCCTCGGCGCCGCGATCGATTTGGGCCCGGCGTTCTTTAAGAGCAGCGACGGGAACCAAGACATTCTCGCCGGCGCGAACATCAACCTCGGCTTCGCGATCGACCTGCTCCCGGTCAACGTTCCGCCGATGCGCATGGCGATGTCCGTCAAGCTCGGCCTCAACACAACCCTCGTCGGAGGCAAAAACAGCACCGACGCCGAAGACACCATCTTCGCGGTCGTGTTCGCCCCAGGGCTCTGCCTCGGCGGCTCCTTCGGGGCCTGACAGGTGGACAGAGGAGCTCAGTCGAGGCCCTACAGCTTCATGTCGTTCAGCCATCGTCATGGTTTCCTCCTTCTTGTGTTGCGGCGTTATCGGAGCGGCGGAATTACGTTCTTGGGCCTCCTGTCCAGCGTCGTCAATAGGGACAGTCGCTCATGCAGAGACAGTCGCCATAGCCACTGCAGCACAGCGTGTTGGGTGGATCAGCGAATGTTCATCCCATCCATAGACCCGTCGGTCTTCCCTGGCACGCTGAGCACAGGTACCTGGTCGTCGTCGTCCTACACGTACAATTCGAGCTACGCGTTTATCGTGGATTTCTATTGCGGCTACGTGGGCACCGGCCCCAAGAGCGGCAACACCTACCGGGTCCGGTGTGTCCGTTCCGGACCGTGATTGGCTCTTTGGCCCTTTGATTCTTTGACAAAAGTGTTCCAGATGACTTTGGGAGCTGTTTTTGAGGCCATCTTGTTGATTTCTTTTCTGGTTTGATGCTTTCCTTTTTTGGGCCGGACGGGAGAACCTTTGAATTACGGAACGAAATCTCGGTTTGCGGTCCTAGCCAATCCCCTCACCGTGGCGCTCCTGTGCGCTTCGGCCTTTGCCGTGGCCCTCTACCCCGTGAGCGACGCGGACATCTTCTGGCACCTGCGCACTGGAAGCGACATTCTGAGCAGTCGAGCGCTTCCCGTGGTCGATACCTATTCGGTGAGCAGTCTCGGCGAGCCGTGGACGGATGGACACGTGCTGTTCCAATTGGGCGTAGCGACTCTCTACAAAACCTACGGGCTCGGCGCCATCGTGCTGGCCAAAGCCATACTGGTCGCGCTCGCGGCGGCCGTGCTCGGCGTTCTGCTCGTCAGTCGAACCGCCAGCCCCTGGCTGAGCGCGGTCTGGGCCATGGTTCTCATCGCGTTGTCGCGACCGCTGCTGCTCGAGCGACCGGTGGTTTTGTCTTTGCTCTTCGTGGTGACCTCTCTCGCCTTGCTCGAACAATACCTCCTATTGAAACGTTGGCAGTGGCTCATCGCGCTTCCGCCGATCTGCGGCTTGTGGACGTGGTGTCAGCCGTTATGGCCTCTGGGTTTGTGCCTCGTGCTCGCGTATCTCGCGGGCCAGGTGCTCGCTCCGAACAAACGCGGCGCGGCGTCGCTTGGCATCGCGCTGGCGGCTTGCGTTCTCTTCTGCCTTGCCGGGCCCTACGGCGCCTCTGGCCTGAAGCTGCCCTTTGTGCATCTTCTCCGCATCGGCGAGGTCGACTCCTCGGTCTTTTCGGCCAACATTTCCGAGAACCTTCCCCTGCGGGAGCTCCTGCGCACTGGCGATTCGACCTTGGTCGCGGCGCCCATCGTCGCTGCCCTCGCGTTCGGACTCCTGCTCGCGAGACCGCGGTGCATCCCTTGGCCTCGACTTCTGGTGATCGCTGCATTCTTTGGCCTTACCCTCATGGCCAACCGCAACGCCCTGCTCTTCTACTGGACAGCCGCGCTCCTTTGCGGACTGCAACTCTCAGAGCTCGCCTCGGCTGGGGCTTTGGGAAGCTCCCGACTCCTGCGCGCCCTGCCCATCGTCGCCTTTGCGGCCGAGGTGGCGTGGCTCGCTCCAGAAGGTGCAACCCTTGCGGAGCTCAAAGAGCCCCGACCGTTTCTCGCGCCGCAGACCTCGATGCCGCTGCTCGAAAAGCTGCCGCATGGCGCCAAGGTGTTTACCTCGGTGAGATACGGGTCTTTTTTGGTGCTAAGGACCGCGCCCCGCGCTCGCCCCTACATCGACGGCAGGGTGGTGCTGCGCAGCAAGGAGCAGTTCGAGGAGTACCTGCGCGCCGTCGACGACCCCGAGACCTTCCCGGCGCTCGATGAAAGGTTCCACTTCGACGCCGTGCTCCTCCCGGTCGCTGGACCGCAGCGCTACCAGCGGCTCATCGCCAGCCTGGCCGCCCATCCTGCTTGGACTCTCGTGCACACAGACGGCATCGAGGTGCTGTTCGAACGCAGCGATACGGCGACGCCGGCCCTCGCGCTTGCAGACACCGAGGTCGTGGCAAGGCGCAAGACCGAGCTCGAGAAGCGCTTTGCCGGCAAGGTCGACGCCCGCGATGAGGCCCTCACCCGTCTCGGATGGCTCCTGTCATTGCTCGAAAACGAAGCACAGGCCGCCGCTGTGCTCGGGAAGATCGACACGCCCAAGGCGCAAGGCCTGCTCGGAGCCAGCCATTACCGCGCCGGAGACCTTGGAGCTGCCAGGAGAGTGGCCTTGCGCCTACTCGAACGAGAGGTGGAGGACGTCAACGCACTCGTCCTGTTGGCGGCCATTGCTCTCGACGAGAATAAAATCGATGCGGCCAAAGCCTTTGTCCGCAGAGCCGCGGACCGAGCGCCCCACGACAAGAGAGTCGAATCCCTGGCGCGGCGAACGGCCGACCTCGCGCGCGGCGTTCCACCCACTTGACCCAATTGCAACTTTCCAGCTTCTTGTGATTTGCGCGCCCCCCTGCCGCACATACACTAATAATTGAGAAAACGAATCGAAATGGCTGTTCGAAAATGAGGAATTTCAAGTGACATCGAAACCACCTGATGACACTTTGCACAGCACCGTCGACCCGCGTGTGCTCGGCCTGGAGAGGACCACGATCCCTGGATCCGTCGTCCTGGGCAGTTTCCTCAGCAAGGATGCTCTCGGCGCCATCTACGAAGCGCACTCGGCCCGCGATGCCAAGAACCTCTGGGCCCGAGTCGTGCCGGAAACTCTCCGTGTCCAGCCGAACATGGCAGGGCTCAAGCACCCCAATCTCGCGAGCGTGCACAGCCAAGCCGTCACGAAGTCCGGCGTGACCATCGTGGTCTTCGAGGCGCCCTCGGGTGAGTCTATTGCGCAGCGCGTTGCCCAGAAGAAACCCTTCGAGCCACAGGAAGTCGTCAGCTGCACCCTGCAGATCCTTTCGGGACTTCACGCTCTGCACTCCATCGACGAGCTGCACTCCAACCTTTCGGCAGGGAGCGTCTTTTGGGCGGACACGGACAAAACGGCGCCCAAGGCCGTGCTCATCGACCATTGGCTCGGGTCGACCGGCAAGAGATTCAATAGTCCCAACTACCGCGCGCCCGAGCAGATCCGGCACCACGCGCCCATCGCGCGGACGACCGACATCTGGGCCATGGGCATCCTCCTCTACGAAATGCTCCAGGGGCGACTCCCATTCGACGGCCGCACCGAAAGCGAAATCGTGGGCAAGGTCCTGCTCATGGACCCCCGTCTCAAGGCGCCCAACACCGACCTGGGCAGGCTGCTCACCGGCGTTGTGGCGCGCGCCATGCGGAAAAAACCCGAGGATCGCTACCAGAGCGTCACGGCGATCATGAACGAGCTGTTGCCGATCCAGGAGAAACTGGGCGGCATGAATGCCGAGGCGATCGCTCGCCTGCGCCAGTCCCTTGCGCCCGAGGCCGCGATGGTCTCTACCGCTCCAGTCGCTCCCGCGTCGCAAGGGCGCGGACCAAAGGGGCCACCCATCGTCGCGGCAGAGACGCATAAAGAGCCCGCGCCATTTATGCCGAAGAACCTAAAAATGACGCCGCTGGCCTCACCAGGTTACGAGGCGCAAATCGCCCCAGCAGGCCCAGGGGCGACTCTCAGGCAAGGGCAGTATTTTTCGCGCCCACCATCCCACCCAGCCCCTCAAGCTCTTTCGAACGCCGACTCGATCGTGATGGCGGTGCCATTGGCCCCCGAAGAGCTCCCTGCCATGCCCACCGAAACCTCCATCGAGCTGGACCCCGACCTCATACCGCCGGATCTCCCCGCTATGTCCTCCGATTCCTCCGCCTCGCTAGAGGCCGCGCTTCTAGAACACGCTTCGTCACCGTTGCAGATGGAGCTCGAGGAACCGGTCGAACAAGGTCCTTCGCTCCTGCAGCGCTGGAAGTCATCGCAGGCGCGCTGGGTCGCTCGGGGCTCACGCCTATGGAGCTCCACGCGAGAGCGACTGAAAGCCGCCAGCCTACTCGTCGCGAAATCAACCAAAGGCAAACTAAAGTCTCCAAGCTTACGCCTCGCAAGCTCAGCGCGAGTCAGGTTGAAGGCCGCGAGCTTGGGCCTTTCGAGCTCTGCGCGACATGGGTGGACAGTGGCGGTCAACCATCTGCGCCACCCCTCTCGCTCGGAAAGGATCGCGCTCGGCGCCTGCGCCTTCACGATCCTCGCCGTTGCAGTGGGCCTCTTTGTCTTTCGGGACGTGTTCCAGCCAGGAAACAGCTTTGGCGCCATGAGCTTCCATTCTTTGACGCTCCCACCTTCGACCATGGCTCAGCACGAGCCACGAGCCTCGAGCGACAGCAAACCCGCAGAGAAGGCCAAGCCGACTGTGGCGCCTGTGCCAAAAGCGAGCAAGGGCCGAGCGCCGCAGGCAGACGAACTCTTGTCGCCGCCCACGCCCAGGGTCAAAGCCCCGCCGGTCGAGAAGCCCAAAGCCAACAAGCGCAAGGCATCGATCGCGCCCGACACAAAACAATACGCAGCACCGCGTTCCAAACCCTCCAAGGCATTGCCAGGAAAGCGAAAAGACAAAAAAGGAGCGGGGCCGATCACAAACACTCAATCTCAGGATGACGCTGAAGCTCTGGCGTCCAATCCCTTTGGAGGATGAGGATGGGACGAGGCGTGTGCGCATGGGTGCTCGGTCTTTCGTTCCTGCTGTTTTCCGGTGTTTCCGGGGCAGCCAAGGGTTGTCCGCCCCGGCCCGACGATGCCATCGAGGCAAAGGCGCTCGCCGGAGAGCAGTTTACACGGGGGACGACCCTCTATAAAGACCGCAAGTACGACGCTGCGCTCGCGGCATTTCTCTGCTCGCTGCGGAGCGCCGAGCACGAGAACACGGTCCTGAACATCGCCGCTTCTCTCAAGAATTCGCCTCGGAAAAAGGCAGCCCTCGAACCCCTGCGCGCCTATGTGAGAGACAACCCCGACACGCAGAGCGCGGCAGAGCTCAGATCACTGCTCCGCTGCGCCGAGACCTTCCTGAAAGTGCCCCACGTGGAGCTGCCCGAGCCAACCGTCAAAGAGCCATAGGAACCGGTAGACCAACGAAAATTTTGACAGTCGATATCGAGTGCGCGCCCAAGAGGCCTCCTGGCCATGGCCCTTGGGACAAGGGCCAACTCCTCGGCTAGACAAGAGACGGCATTTCTACCACTGTGGACAAACGCCCATTACGCGTAGGAGGTAGAATAAATGACCAATCTATTGTTGCGGCGCGCCCTGGCGCAATCCCTAGTTCTCTCGGTAAGCTTGGCAGGTTGTGGAAATAAAGGGCCGTCCGACAGCAGCGACGACAGCCACGGTAGCGACACCGCGACCAGCAGTCACACCCAAACCGAGGATTCGAGTTCTCAAACAGACCACGCCACCGACTCCCAAGACGAGACCACGGACGCCAGCGACTCGGACACCCAGATCACGGGCACGGCTGGCGAGGGGATCTCTTGCCAGTACCTCAATCCATTCTCAAAAGCGCCAGAATGCCGCGAGTACTTAGGAGAGTGGACGCCCGAGCAAATTGCAGCCGACTGCGCCGATATCCTCGAGCAATCAGGAACCGTTGTGGAAACGGCCTGCACACCCACGGGCTCGGTGGGCACGTGTTACGCCGAGGTGGGCGAGGGGCGTTCCTGGAACACGACCTACTACAATCTCGACGAGCAATCGCTCGGCGTCGCGGCCACCATGTGCAGCAGCTATTGGAAGGGCACCTGGCACGATCCGGGAGATACGGACACGGGTGGCCCTGTGGACGCGCTCCTCTCCGAGGCCAAGGCCGCGATGATCTCGGACTCCAGCGTCGCGGTTAGCCCCGAGTGCGCTGACACCGACTGCCTCGAGCAACTTTCGGACGAAGGTCGAGGCATAGAGTTCTCTCCAACGACAGGCACGCCTGCGGCAGGTCTGGTCGTGCTGCCAGAGCAGAACGTGGACCCGAGGGCCTATGCCCCGGCGGCAAAGCTCCTCGCGATGCAAGGCTTCTTCGTGGCCGTGCTCACCAGCGCCTTGGCCTCGGCCCACGCCCAGAACGAAATCGAGAGCCACTCATCGATCGCAACATGGCTCATTGGCGGTCATGGACAAGGTGGAACAGCGGCGGCAGCGCTGGTCCACTCCACTCCCGCCGCTGTGGACGGGCTGTTCCTCTGGGGCGGGCTCGTCGGCGAAGAGGCCTCCCTGGCCTCGAGCAGCCTGCCCGTGTCGTCCAGCTTCGGTATGTTGGACGGCGTGGTCACGCCTCAAGACGTGACCGATGACGCGGCACACCTGCCACCCCACCCGGTCATGGTGGCGTTGCGGGGCGCGAACCACGAGCAGTTCTCCTATTTTCGGGAGTGCCCTGGCGACAATGAGGCGACCATCGAACGCATTGCCCAACACGACATGTTCGTGGGCGCCACCTCGCACTTCATCCGCGGTGTTCTCAGCGGGCCGCAGGAGCTGCACCTCGGATTCCCAAGCGCGGCCCTGGCAGACGCGGTCCTGTGTCGAGAGACGCAACTGCTCATCGCCAACCCCGCACAGGGTCTCGAGGCCGCTGACATAAACGTCACGGCCCACGAAAGCGCGATCAGCATCCGCGCATCCAGACCAGACATCGACACTGACCAAACTGCCGCGGTCGAAATACACAGCTACGATCACCTGGGCGGCAACCCCACCCTGCGCTCTGGCCCACCCGTGCACGCGGTGGAGCTGTGGTGCAAGATGAAGAGCCAGGACGCGCTCGCCCTTGAGCTCGGCATGTCGGCTGCTGGCCCATCCGGCACATGCGCCACGGCCAATGAAGCCGCCCTCGAAGAGGCCCTCGACCTCGTCTCGGAACAGGAGCGCAGCGACTTCCTCGCGTTTGGCCCGACAGTCACTTTCGAACCCGACGTGGAATCCGCGACAGGCCTGGAATGGTTGTCTGAGACCTCGGTCTCCATTGTCCCAATCCCCCCTTCGTCGTTTAGCGTGACGAGCCCACGCCTCGAAGTCCCTTTGGACAGTGGCCTCGAGGAATTCCGCGGCAACTGCTATTGCAAGGTCTGGAGCGTCTCACGCGCTCTGCGGTTCGTGCTCGATGGGCAGTAATAGCGCTTTTTCAGTCGAGACAGGCCGAGACCTGGCCGGCGAGTGCATCGACTTCGCCGGCGTGTTCGAATTTTCCCTCTGAGAGACCTGAAATCAAGGTCTGCGCATCGGCAACGATGCGATCCAGACAGCTCACTGTGGCAGCGTGCTGTGCATCGGTGACAAACCGGTTTCTCAAGTAATTCGAGCACGCCTCGGTCGCGGCGTTTTGCCAGGTTTCGGACAGTTCGACAAACCCGCGATTGATTTGCTCGGCCGCTCCTGGCTTGAGCTTGCCCTCGAAAACCCGAACCGCAAGGGCCACCTCGGTTCGCACCTTGTCGCTCCAGATGTCGGACGCGGCGCCCTGCTGCTTCTGGCACACCCTCGGAATCTCCTTGGGGGTCGTGCCCTCGAGCGCTTCCTTTTTGCATCCCAAAACAGGCGTCCACAAGCCCCAAACCAGCATCGCAGCCGCGACGAGTGGGAAAACGCGCTCACCCATGCACTCACCTCTTTTT
The DNA here is from genome assembly GCA_025453525.1 of Myxococcota bacterium. Classification (GTDB taxonomy): domain Bacteria; phylum Myxococcota_A; class Polyangia; order JAAYKL01; family JAAYKL01; genus JALOQD01. The sequence continues at coordinate 7,467 of JALOQD010000005.1, read as the reverse complement.
TTGCTTCGCGCCATCCGTGCGAGACACGGTCGGCGTGAGCCGCTAGTTCGCCTGCTTGCTGCGGGCCGCAATGATGAGGTCAGCCAACTCACGCACCGCTCCTCCTCCGCCAGGCGCACGGCAGACGTAGTGGGCGAGGCGGCGTACGGAGGCAGTCGCGTCTCCCGGGCACGCGGCGAGTCCCGCCACTTCCAGCGCCGGCAGGTCGTTGACGTCGTCTCCGATAAAAGCGATCTGATCCAGGCCGATGCCGTTGACCGCTGCCAGGTTGCGCAGCACCTCTGCCTTGTCCTTGGCTCCAGTGATGACCGTTTCTATGCCGAGCTTTCTCGCCCTGGCCGCCGCAAAGCCGCTCGCCTCTGCGGTGACGATAGCAGTCCTGACCCCGACCAGGTGAAGGAGGCCGATGCCCATCCCGTCCCGCGTGTTGAACTTCTTGAGCTCCTCGCCCTGCGGGCCGTAATACATGCCAGCGTCGGTCAGGGTGCCGTCCACGTCCATAGCCACGAGCGAGATGCGCTCGGCGCGGCTATGAAGTTGTGCGCGGTGCGTCGTCTTGGCGTACAGCAGCTCCTCCACCCTGGTCCAGTCCGAACGCTCGTCGATCTCGACGGCCGTGGAAGGAGGCATCTCGTAGGCCTCGATGTGACCGGACAACCGGCAGCCTGTCTCGAGCAAGGCCTCTCTCGTGGTCACGTAGAATGCGCCGTTTTCGACGAGCTCTCCCTCCCAGTCTTGTCGTCTCGGGCGGCGCCGGGGGTCGTAGTTGGACGGCTCCAACGACCCTTCTCCTTGCTCCCAGCGAAAGCGATACTCGCGGATCACCGAGAGCATGCTGTCGCAGCCGCTCTCGCGGTACTTGGTCAGCGCTGCCGTGAGATGCCCGGGTTCGAGCAAAGGGCTGGTGGCTTGGATGAGCACGAGGACATCAAAGGAGTGACGACTGGCAAAGTCGAGCATGGCCGACTCGGTGCTCGCCGTGTCCGTGGCGGTCGAGGGATCGCGATCGATGACCATGAGCTTGTCGTGCCGCAGCTCGCACGCCACAGCGCGGATCTCTTCATCTTCGCTCGCAACGTAGACCACGTCGATGAGAGGGCACTCGCAGGCCGCTTGAGCGACCCAATGAACGAGCGGCTTACCTGCCATGGGAAGGATGTTCTTGCGCGGAATGGACTTCGACCCGCCGCGCACTGGAATGAAAGCAGCGACTACCATTTGATCTGGCCTACCTTGAGCTTGTTGCGTTGGACTTCTTCCACTGGAAGGATCTCAGCCGACTTGGCGCACAGGGCCTTGCCCACGTTGCGCGCGTCGCGGGCCAATCTGCGCATGCCGTCAGGCTCCAAGCTTGCGGCGTGATCCGTGCCCTTGGCCGTGCGATCCAAGGTGAAGTGCCGCTCGATGTACTGCGCCCCCAAGGTCATGGCCGCGATGTCCGCGGCGATGCCCAGGTGATGACCTGAAAAGCCAATCGCTTTGACGCGCGAGCCAAAGGCTTCCTTGAGCCGCGTGATCTCCAGCAGGCAGATATCCTCGAACTTCACCGGATAGCCAGAGGTGCACGAGTAGAGCACGAGATCCTTTGCCCGTCCCTTGTCTTCGAAGAACCGCACGAGGCGTTCTTCCTCCTCATGGTTGGTCATGCCCACGGACACATGGATCTCGCCGCCGTAGGTGTCGGCCAGCAGGGTGAGCAGCTCGCGATTCAGGTTGCAGGCGCTCGGGACCTTGAGCAGGCTTGGCTGCAACGCCACCATCTGCCGAGTCGAGGTCAGATCCCACACCGAGGTGGAATAGGCGACGCCGAATTGCTCGCATGTGGCCTTGAGCTGCGCGTGCTGCTCTGCCGAAAACTCGAGCGCTTCGCGGTGCAGACCGTAGGTTGGGCCATAGGCATAGTCCGGGTTGGGATGGGGCCTATCGTACTCCTGCGGGCTGAGAAGCTCCCTCGCGTGGCGCTTTTGAAATTTGACGATATCGACCTTGCACACCGTCGCCGCGATCATGACCATTTCCTTGGCCAGATCGAGCTGTCCCATGTGGTTGCAACCGATCTCAGCGATCACTTTGGCTGTCATATCCCGCTCCTCGTGGGTCGCACCCCACATTGCCCGCGGCTCTTCTCACCGCGGCACACATTTCGACTTTTTTAACACACAACCACTATCCCACCTAGGTCGGCAGGTCTAGCCCCTGGAGGCGCTCCTCGAGCTCGCTGGCCACACGACAGAACTCCTCCAGGCCGCCCGGACGCTCCTCCCACATCGCGCCGAGCTCCGCCGCCTGAGCGCGAACGGCATGCACGAGCGCCACTGCCTTTTTTCTCATCTTGGGGAGGCTGCCTGGCGCTGGATGGTCGGCGAGCCACTCCTCGACACCCTCTGGCAGGTCCGAACAGGGCTTGCCCAGGGCAGCGGCGACGATCTCTGCGGCAGTGACGGCGTCTGCAGCAAAGCAGGCATCGAGGGGTTGCGTCGGGTCCGCGGCCAACGCCTCTTCGACGAAATCCCACTCATCGCTATCGAGAAGGTCTTCGACAAAATCGATGGCTTGATCGTTATCAAAAACACCCGAGCCCCAGGTTCCCATATTTTATTTCTCCTTGGTGAAACACCCTTTTGTTTAAAAGAAACCCAGCGCGATCATCCCTTTGATGCGCCCTTTCGCTACTTCTTCTCATCGTCCATGTAGCCGAGGTTGCCCAGGGTCTTCTTCGCGTCGTTCGACAGCTCGCCGACCACGGCGGCAGCCGCGCCTTTCTTGGCTACCGCGGCCTGTTTGTCGAGCTCGGCGCCGGCCGTGGCACGCAGCTCCGCTCGCTCGTCCGCCAGGTTGGTCTTTTCCGTTGGGTCTTCGTCCGTGCGGTAGAGCTCTGTCTGCGCCAATCCGCGAGGGTTGTCCTTGTTCGCCTTGATGAGCTTCACCTCTTGTCCCTGCGTCTTGAGCCGCACCGAGGTGAGCACGGCGCCCTGATGATCTTCCTCGGAGAACACCGGGCTCGAGGCCGAGGTCGGCCTGGGCGTCCCTTGCATCTCTTTGGGGATCGGTAAACCCGCGGCATCCAGAATGAACGGAGCCACGTCCACGAGCTTCATCCAGTCCGGCACGACCGTGCCCGAGACGCCGACACCGCGCGGAAACTTGGCGATGAACACAACGCGAAGCTGCTCGTCGTACAACGTCGTCCCATGCCAAAAGCCGCCGTGCTCGCCGAACTCCTCGCCGTGATCGGAAACCACCACGAGCAGCGTCTCCTCGTAAAGCTCGCGCTGTTTCAGACCATTGACGAGAGCGCCAAAGGTCTCGTCCCAAAAGCGCACCTCGCCCGCGTACAGCTCCTTCATCAGCGGGAGCACCGATGGATCGGGGTCGGCGTCGGCGCGATGGGAGATGGCAAAACCGTCGAACGGGTGGCGGAAGTAAGGGTCGTGGGGATCCATGTAGGAAAGGAACTGGAAGAACGGCCGGTTCTTGTCCCGAGCGTCGAGCTGGGCCAGGGCCTCGCGGGACACAATGTCCCCGGTCACATAGTAGTCCTGCGGTCGCTCCTTGTTTCCGGCGAGCCGAGCCGCGACTTTCTTCCACACCTCGATGACCACGAGCTTGGATTGCATGTCGTTGGACCACAAGGGCATGTCCGGACCGAGGTAGCGGTAATCGTGAAAGCCCTGATCAAATTTGAAAAAAGGCGTCAGGTTGTAGTTCGTCGCGAGCCCTAGCGACTCGTAGCCAGAAGCGGTCAAGGCCTCGGCGATCGTCGTGACCTCATCGGGGAGAATGGACCCCTTGAGCACCGCGGTGTGCGACGAGGGATACCTGCCTGTGAGAATCGAGGCCACAGAGGGCCTCGTCCACGAGGCCTGGGCAAAAGCGTTGGAAAAGACCACTCCGCTCCTTGCGACCGCGTCCAAGTTGGGCGAAAGCCCGCGCGTGTCGCCATAGGCGCCCACATGATCGGCCCGCAGGGTGTCGACCATGACGAGAACGATGTTGGGAAGCCCTGCCTTGGGAGTCGGGCCTTGAGCAGCGCCGCGCGTTGGCTCGCCTATCACGAGACCCGCAATGAGCAGCAAAGCCGTGGGAATGAGGTAGATCCCGAGCGCCACGGGCCAGGAGCAGAGTTTGTCGCCAAAGTCGCGCAAACGTCGCACGATGGCGGAGCTTCCAACCGTCACGAGGAGCAAGACGATCGCACAGGCGGCCACAGCGCCGAGAAACCGCGGATTGCCCAGGCCGGCCTTTTCTCCAAACACATCCCGATGAACGTAGAAGAAGGCCACGACGAACGACACGACAAAGAAAAGCGTACCGCCGATGAAGGTCGCGGTGCGAGCGCGGGGCGAAGCTGGAACCCCAACGAGCTTGCCGAGCAGCGCCAAGCAGAGGCCAAAGCCGCCGCCCAGAGCCCCGAGCACGAGCCCGTACACCGCAGCGGAATATCCGGGCAGGGTCCAGTCTGCCGAACCTGCGAGCATCCACAATCGTGCGCTCTCGACGAGCGCGGCGGCCAGACCGGCCACGAGACCGGCGGAAAGCCCAGTGAGCGTGTAATCCCGAAGTGACGGCAAAGGCCCGGATGGCTCGGCGTCGTCTTCCGGCATGGGCTCCATCTCGTCATCTTCCACACCGGCATTGATCGAATCGTGCTGGGTCTTGATGACCTCGTAGTAGTTGGAGCGCCGCGCCAACCACACAGGCCCTCCGAGCAGGCTGATGAGCTCGCCCACCACATACGCGGCGAACGCCGACAGCGCTGCCAAAGGTCCGAGGAAGAACACGAACACACCTTCGCGCATGCCGATGCCGGCGATGGCCAGGGGCAACACGATAGCGCCGATGGTCATCGCCGAGGTGGTGAACACATGGGACAGGGGAATGGATAGGCCGAGGGCCCGCAGAGTGCAAAAGTAGAGCGCGATGGTGAAGAGGTGCACGCCGAAGCCGATGACCGTGGCCTTGGCCAGGTGGCCCTTGCGCTTTTCATAGGCAGAGACGGCCTTCATGATTTTATCGAGGGGACCGCGCACCGGGCTGCGGCGCGGTACGAAGCGATCGGCGATGCGTCGCATCACGCCCGGACTGAACAAGAGCGCGGTGGGGGCGGCCATCATGCCGAGGAAGAGGAGGCCCATGGCATAGAGCGCCGACTGGTTCACGTCGCGCGTCGCCAGGAGATCGCGACCGATGGGCACCGCGGCGAGCAATAACGTGCCGAGCACCAGAAAGCCGATGAGCTTCTCGACCACGATGACCGAGACGGAGCGCGCGGTCTTTCCGGTGGTGCGGGCGATGTCGTAGATGCGATACCCGTCGAGGCCCGTGGTGCCTGGCGAGAAAGAACCGATGAATCTGCCGATGAGGAACGACTCCACGAGATGGCGCAACGGCACTTTGAACCCCTGGCCCTCGAGCAGGGTCTTCCAGCGAAAGATCGTGCAGGTCATGGCCGAACCTTGAGCCAAGAAGGCGGCGATGAGCCACGGGACGCTGAGGCTAACGCCCTCCTCGGCGATAGCCGCGAGCTTTCCGTCAGCCAGGAGGTGATACAAGATGAGGGCCATGAGCCCTGTCGAAAAGAGCAGCTTGGGCAACCAACGCCGGTTTTTGGGCAGCACGGCGCTGAGGGCGATGAACAGGCCCAAAAGGGCAAAGAATGACGAACGGGAGAGCTGATTTCCAAACTTGGAAAGGTCTGCTTCATAGGCTGCGTTCGCCGCTTGCGCTGCCGAGGCGGTGAGCCCTGCGAGCACAGGAGAAGCAGGACGATGTTCGAGGAGGTTGTACGTCTTGTACGCGAACACGAAAACAATGGCGACGCCGATAAGGGCGACCGCGGGCTTGGCGTATTTTTTTAAGGCTGATGGCACGTGAGACTCTCCTTACTCTCACCTTCTCTCGCGAACTAATCTTGAGAAAAAAGCAGGGCATAGCTTGCATGTTTGGGGGTCTAGGGGTCAAACTTTAAATTCGACTCACATCCAGGCGTTGAACGACCTCAAAAAAAAAGGAGAATGACAAATGAAAAAACATTTTTGTAAATTGATCGCGCTCGGTTTATTCGTCGCAATGGCCCAGACAGGCTGTGACGACACGGATGAGACGCGCTTTACCCTCAGCAAGGCCGTCGACAATCCGGTGACCGTGACCCTGAGCGTCACGGGTTCGCTGGCCACCGTGCAACTGGTGCGCATCAACGACCTTCCCGTCGAGCCGCGAGCCGAGCTGCTCGAGCTGCTCGGCAGGGAGATATCCTTGATCGTCACCGATTTATCGAGCGGCACCACGGCCAATCTCTTGGACGGACAACGCGTGGACACGCCGCCTGCCGCGCCAGGCCAGTACCGGCTTTCGCTCGTCGAGGATATGAGCGCGTTGATGGTTGTGTTCTACAATGAAACCATCGCGGGATCCTCCCTCAAGGTTGGGGGAGACTACACCGCGGCCCTCACGGTCAGCGCCAATGACTTCTTTCTACCACAAAGCTTCACGAGACAGGTCGAAGTGAAGTAAGCTGGCCACGATCTTTTTGCACCATCGGCCGACCGCTCGCGCCGAAGGGGAGTTAAAACGGGGATATGTTTTCTCTTTTCATGAGACGTGACGGGCTTATCGATCCCCCTGCGTTCGGGGAGGTCGACAGCCACTGCCACGTCCTTCCTGGTCTCGATGACGGCGCGCCGGACGAAAGAACGGCGCTGGCCATCTCACGGGTGCTCGTCGAAATGGGCGTGCGAACGGTCGTCGCAACCCCGCACGTCATATCCGATGTCTATCCAAACTCCACTTTGCAAATCCTCGAGAAGTGCAACAACCTGCGCGCATCGCTCAAAGACCACGAGCTGCCGCTGACCCTGATCCCTGGCGCTGAATACTACGTAGAGAAAGAGCTCCTTTCCCGCATCGAACGCGATGACCTGCTGTGCTTTGGCGAGGACCGATGTGTCCTGTTCGAGGCCCCCATCGAGCATGAGCCGCTCCTGCTCGACGATGTGGTCTTTCAGCTCAAGTCCGCGGGGTACACGCCCGTGCTCGCCCACGTAGAGCGCTACCGCTACTTGCACGACAACCCCGACAGGGTCGTCGAGCTGCGGCGCCAAGGGGTCAAAATCCAAGTCAACCACCCATCGTTCTTCCTGCCCAAGACCAGTCGTCGCGGCGAAGCGGCTCGTCGCCTCTACGTCAAAGGGCAAGTGGATCTGCTCGGAACAGACATGCACCGTGCCACGGCAGAAGACGTCCGCCTCGTAGCCCAAGGCGATCACCTGTTCTTCGCGCGCATGGCCGGACGGTCCTGAGCATCTCTAGTGCCGCTTCAAGCCTCCAATGAGGGGTGAGGCCGAGGCATCATCGGCGAGTCCAAGGAACGACGACGAAGGACTGGCAGCGCCAATTCGAGGAGGAGTGACGCCTGAATCGCCGATGAGGGCCGGTTTCACCCATCATTGTGAGGTTGAAACGGTACTA
>JALOQD010000144.1 GCA_025453525.1 Myxococcota bacterium | reverse complement strand
TTTGCCGTCGCTTATCGCGTCTCGATGTTACTGTATGCAGCCTGGAAAATCTATCGACGGCCGTTTGTTGTGCCATACGTATATGGCATACATATCGGGCACCAAGGTGCTTTTCCGTAATGATTATAAGAATTCCTGCCAGGTTCAACGCAATTGGGGGCTTTGTTTCTCAGGGATCAAGATCGTAGGACCGTCCCCCGCGACACGGCTTTGTCCCGGCTTTGGTCCCCGGCTTTGCGCGACAACGCATGACGCGGGGCCTTTGTGGTTCGCACCTCCTTCAAAGTGAGGAACTCTCATCCTCTACACTCCGCCGGTTTGTGCCGGTGCACGGTACGGCCCCTAATTTCAACTCAATGTAAGGAATCGAATTTTGTTTTTAAGCGGGTGGTTGAAAAAAAAGAGAACGACGTGTTGTCAGGATTTGGTGCGTCTTCTCGAATCCCGAGTTGTGTTCAATGCCAGAAGCCTTAAAACCGCATCTGGAATGAGCAACGGAAAGCCAAAGGAATACAGTCCGGTGGCAATAAAATCGGCGAACGTTTGATGCGGATTGATCCGCAACGAGGGTTCTAAAGATCAAACCGTGCGCGTGCACCAGAACTGTACGACGCCAATTATGGCGGGGTGTGCGATGTCAATTCGGTCGTTAACAACTAACGCAGAAGGAACATGAACATGAGAAGAACATTAAGACGACATTTCGGATCTCGGGCGCTTGTTCGCGCCGCTGCCATCGCTTTCCTCGCCGCGGGTGCGGCTGCGGTCTCTTGCGCGGAGACGGAGGGAACCGGCGAGGACATTGCGTCGATCGACGGCGAGCACGAAAACGCTCTCCTGCCACCTGTCAAGGTCTCGGACTCGAACGGCGATGGCAACGGCGTCCTCGCTGTCGCGGACAGGAAACACTACGTTACCGTCTTCAAAGACTTTTTCTTGCATCAGGGCGGGCGGCGCATGGCCCCAGACTTCAACGGTGATGGCTACGGCGACCTCGCGGTCGCGGGCGGGAGCGACTACGTCAACGTCTTTGACGGCATCGCAGCGGGCGTGTCAACAACCCCTACGAAAACGATCACCGCACCAGAGAAGACGAGCGGCACCTTCTACGGTATCGCGAACGCCGGCGACGTGAACGGCGATTTCTTTGACGATCTCATCGTTGGTTCTAATAAACTCAACAAGGCATACATTTATTTTGGCGGCGCCGCCGGGCTTCCGAGCGCCCCATCGCAGACGATCTCCGCGCCGACCGACGCTCTCGGCTTCGGCTACTCCGCCATCGGCGGGCTCGACTTCAATAACGACAACTACGAGGACGTGGTGATCGGCGCTCCCGGAACGAAGAAGGCCGCGGGCCAGGCGTACGTCTTCTACGGCAGCGCCGCAGGGCTCAACAGCGCGCCGTCCCTGACGCTTGCGGGTTCCGGCGAGGAGCTCGCGAACTTCGGCGCCGCCCTCGCCGTCGGCGACATCAACAACGACGCCTATGCGGACCTCGTCGTCAGCGAGAACCAGAACAACTTCCACAACCCGCAGACCGGCCGCGTCTACGTCTATATGGGGACCGCGAGCAGCCTACCCGCGTCGCCCACCGTTGCGCTGACCTGCCCGGACGGCGCCCAAAATGGGTTCGGCGTGTCGGTTGCGATAGTGAACGACTTTGACGGCGACAAGCTTCGCGACCTCGCGGTGGGCGCGTACGGCGTCAACTCGAACGACGGTCGTGTCTACCTGTACCGCGGCACGAGCACCGGCGTGTCCGAGACCCCGGATGTCACGCTCGCGCCGACGGACAGCGCGCGCGGCTACTTCGGTTTCAAGGTGCTCGCCGGCGACTTCAACAACGATCTCTACGGTGATCTCGCGGTGGGCGAAACCGATGCGGACGGGATGAAGGGGCGCGTCCATGTCTACTACGGTGGCCCGCTGCCATTCACGCCGACGTCTGCGAACCACGTGACGATATCGGGCACGCACACGGACACCGGGTACTTCGGCCAAGGCATGACCACGATGCAGCTCGGAGGAGGTTTGTATGATGATCTGATCGTCGGCGCGCCGGGGACAGACGGCCGGGCGGGAAGGGTGTACGTGTTCCCGAGGTGCGGCACGGGCGTCGAAACGACCGCCTCGTCCGTCATCTACGGCCCCAACGGCTCCAACACCGCGTTCGGGAAGTTCTTCGCATACTGATGCGCGTCAACGCCGGCGGGATCGTGGTGAACGACCTCTGCCAGACGTCAATCACCTGAAAATGGGCTTCGGTGATCAAGAAATGCAAGGAGATGCAATACCGCATCCATAAGGCCTGGACGGGAGCCTAGGCATTACTCTCATCGCGCTCATTCCTGAGCCGATTTTCGCCTTCTAGCGACGATCGCGATGCCAAGCCAAGGAAACCCGCGATGTCCAGCCGCTGACCTTTTCACGACCGTGCCTCGTCGCGTCCATGCTTGCGGTGATTGTCCCTCGTCCGGTCAAAAGGCGTATAGGGACTTCCAGTTCAGGTCGCGCCTGGGATGCTTGCTCCACAACTCTCTTTGAACTATTCAGGCGACAATGGACGCAGCAAGGTTGGTCTCGGTTTTCAGCTTCCTGTTTGGAATATCTATCGCACCACAGATAAAGGGCTGCCCAAGTACGATGGTTCAGACCGCTTTGCTGTTTCAGGGCCAAGTGCCAACGATGAACTGGTCCTCGTCAAAACAACTGGGCAGCTTCGACTTTATCGGATAGTGACGGTCATTGGCCGAGCGTTTCCAAGAGCATGCCCCTGTACTACGCCGCTCACCTCGACTGGTTCCACCGCTACCTCGGCGGCGAGCCGAGTCCCATCGATCCCCTCCGCCTGGTTCGAGGCACTGGATTTGTCACCGACAAAGCCGTGGGCAAGTGACGCTCAGATGTCCGCGAACCTGTTGGAGAAGAGCACGGCAAACGCGTCCTTGAGGCAATGGCGACAATAGCCGTGCTCTCCGACGAGGCGCTCGATGAGATTCTGCGCCTTCTTCTTCTGGTCGTCGGTGAGCTTGTTTTCTGGTTCCGTGAGCTCTATGAGCGCTAGCTTGGCGATCTTCGCCACCTTCTGCCGGTGCTCTTCGAAGTAGGTGTCTTTGAGGCGCTGGAGGTAGTCGGGGAAGATCTGTTCGATCTGCAACTTTTGGCGCGGGTTTGCGATCGCCCAAGCCGCGATGCGGTTCATGAACTCCCGCCGGAAATCGCGTGCATCGCCCTTGGCGCCCACTGTGATCTCCACGCGTTTCATGAGCGCCTCGTCCGGGGGCTCGTGGTTGCCGTTCATCTCATTGTAGACCTTCTCTCCCTTGGCCTGGTGGGATACGTGGGTGATGTACTTGTGCATGAGCTCGAGGTACTTGGCTTCTTCGACGAGCCCGCTCGCGGTGCGGTTGTCCTCTTCGATTTTGTCGAGCACATGTTCGTGCACCACGCTCACGTAGGCGAGTGGGTCGTGGTAGTTGCCAGACTCTCTTTCTCGATCGAGGAAGGGGTTCTCTTTGGTTTTGTTGCAAACCGAACGGATCTCGTCGAGCACCGCAAACGGCGACAGGCACTTGTACTTGTCGCTGAGCGAAGCGTGGAGCAAAATGGCGCGAATGAGGCGTGGCGAAGCGCCGAAACGGCCTTCGTAGGCCCATGTGCTCGAGCCTTCGGCCCGCATGTCCTTGAGCTTGCCGCGCAGTACGGCGAAGACCTCCTTGCTCATCCAACGAGGCGCTGTACCACTGTCGTAAATGTCCGCCTTCTCCACGACAGTGAGCTTGTGGATGGCTTCTTTGATGTCGTCTGGGTAGAGGGTCGTGTTCGGTTTTTCGAGCCGCGTGAGCACCGCCCATCGAGCCGCAGCTTCCACGGCGTGAGGCGAAACGTGACGACCGATGTTCGGGACGAGCTGTATCTCGTAGATCTGCTTTTCGACAGAGTACTGGGTGATGTACGGCACAGGGATGAGCGTGAGGCGCTCGCGAAACGAGATGTACTCATGGTGATCGCGGAAAGCCTCGAGCATGTCGTCATTGGTGGTGGCCATCAGCACGCTGTTGAGCCGCAGGATCGATTGGCCGAGCAGCAACTCGCCGGTCTCCACGGTGCCCAGGAGATACTTGAAGGCGTCCAGCGGCCGCTTGAGCATGTCTTCGAATTCGATGATGCCGCCTGAGCCGTCCACGAGAGGCCCAAAGGTCTCGAACAGCGTCATATTCTGCAGCTCGACCGGCAGGGCCGAGAGGTTGCGATCTGCGGTAATCTGCCTTTGACCCGCATCGGCGGACATCTGCGGACCGACCTGTACGAGACCGCGTCGGTAGCGTCGGGAAAGGGCCCATCGTTCGACCTGCACGTGAGCCAGCACCTTGCGCAGATCCCCCTGGTGCGTGCGCATGAGCGCGTCGGCGATTTGGCGGCAACGATGGCACAAAGACGCCTGGAGAAAGTGATCGGGAACGAGGCACGGTTGACCGGCCAGCGCGTTTTCCATGATCTTCTCGCGTTGAGCGCGGGGGAGCAGTAACAGGGGGTGATCGCGTACTTCACACTCGAGAGTGGCGTCGAGATCCTCATCCGCCATGTGAGCGTAGGTGTCTTCCTCGTCTCGGTGTACGCGTCCGCCAAATCCAACCGAGCCCTGAGAGGACTTGCGAGTCGGGAAGACCCAGCGGAAGCGGAACTGCGAGCCTTCGTCCCGTCGGGAGTAGGACTCGAGCCCCTGGAACAGGTTGCTCATCAGCGTGGTCTTGGCCGAGCCATTGGGTCCATGCACGACGATGAGACGGCTGACGCGTCCATCTCGCACCTGAGCTGCCAAGGCATCGCGCACCGCGTTCTGGGTGTTCTCTTGGCCCACTAGCCGCGCATCCTTGTCGCCAAACTCTTGGTTGAAGATCTTGAAGCGCGTCACCTGGCCCCACGGCGTTTTCACCTGCTCAGAGCCAAAGTAGTCGATGGCGTCGAGCAAGTAGCGAGCCGCATCTCTCAAGTGGAGCTGCGGCCGCTGCGAGAAATCCGCCAGGTACTCGGCGAAGGACATGACTCCTCGACGAGACATATAATCATCGCGAACCGCATCGACCGCTTGCTTGTAGGTATCGAGAATTTCCACCATGAGCTCTCCTGCCTCTCGTTGTTTTACAAGCTCAAGTTTAGCACCGTTTACGAGACCTCACGATTTCTGGTCTAAGCCCTATCGTCGCCCAAAGGCCGCAATCCCGAGTCCTGCCAAGGCCAGCAGCGTAAAGACGAGGCCGATGATGAAGGACCTCGGCAGATAACGCATTTCCACGACGTGATTGCCGGCAGGTATGGGCACGAGGCGCATGACCTGATTGGCAGCAACGAGCGGCGCCGGGTCGCCGTCGATCGTTGCCTTCCAGCCCGGGTGCAGCGTGTCGGAGAGCACCAAGGCCGCGGGCTTGGCGGTTTCCACCTCGATGCGAACTCGATTAGGGGACAATTCGATGATCTCGACCCGCTCCGAAACCGACCCGGCGGCGAGTGCAACTGGCATGTGCTCGGCGTTGATCGGTTCCTCAATAAAGGCCACGTCGTCGAGTTTGAAAGACGGGGATTCCATGCGCGACAAGATTTCGTTTTCGTCGGCGAGGACCTCCACGCGATGCACGAGAGTCGCTCTGGGCGCAGCGCTGACGTCTTCGTAGAGCGTGAGCCCGTCGTAGACTCCCACGTATTTGAAGCCAGGATAGCCGCGACGTTCCAGCGCTTCTTTCGACTCGGGTCTGGCCGTTACGAGAAACCGCGCTCCGAGGTGATGGAGGAGCACCGAGCCTTTCCCGAGCTTCACCATGCTCACGTAGTCACCAGCGCTCGATCCCTTGGCGCGGTTGAGATACCTGGCATAGCGGCCATCCACGAGGATGTCGTAGCCGCCGGGATTGCCCAGGCCGTACATCGCCGGGAAATTGCCGCTGCGAGAGTCCCATGGAGGGATCATTCGCGTGCCATGTCCGGCCGCGGAGACGCGTTCCACAAGGGCGGAGGGCAACTCGAACTGGGCGCGCGGTCCGGTCCTCAAAAAACCGTGTCCAAAGGTGAGCAAATCGAACGCGATCACGCCGCATAGTCCAACGCCGATGAGAACGGCGCGGCTTTGGAAGAACCGCAAAAGCACTGTCGCCGCCACCAGGATGAGCCCGAACGTCATCGCTCGCCACGAGTCCTGTCGAATGAGCTCGTCATGAGAAGGCTCGAGCTGCGAAGGCAGGCTGTCGAGCACGACTCGATACACCGCGTTGGCTGGTCCTCGATCACCCAGTGAGATCCAGAGCAACATGCCGAGGCAGCCCAGCGTCGCAGTCGCAATGACGACAAGATTGGTGCGCCAGCGAGCTTCGGTATTGTTAAATAGAAGCGCCTCGAGCCCCAGAGCCGAAAGCGGCGAAAGAAACAGGCACGACAAAACCACGTACCTTCCAGCAGCGCGAAACAGCTGGGCGCCAGGCATATGCGAAACGAACCATCCGAAGACGGGCGTGTGCTCGCCCAAGGACAGCACGATCCCAAGCAGCGCGGGCACGAGCAACGGCAAGGTGCGCCGAGCAGGCAGGCGCACAAGGGCCAGAAGCGCCAGGAGCAGAGGCAGGACGCCGATGTAACTCAAGGACTCCCAGTAGGCGAAGTCGCCCACGAACGGCGCATCGAGCTTGTTGCCAAACGCGTTGGGATAGAGAAAGGACAAGAGGTTCTCTGGCGCAGAGGAGAACGCTCCGGCAAAGGCCACGCTGCCCTCGGCGCGCTGGGACAGTTCGACCGCATCCAGCATGGGCAGTATTTGGACTGCTCCTAGGACAGCACCGCCTTGGACGATGATCGCCAGGCTGATCAGGGTTTTTCCAGCGGTTCGGAGCCCCTTGCTCCAACCGTGTTCGCTGATGGTGCTCAGTATGCCAAAAAGGCACGCGCCCATGGCCCCGATATAGATCATCTGATAATGGCCGGACAGCCACATCGCTCCGCCCAGGGTGAGGCAAGCCAGGGGCTGCAATTCTCCGTCTCGGGCCACGCGTTGCACCAGAGCGAGCATCCATGGCAGGTAGGCCGCTGTTACGATGAGGTTTCGGTGCCCGGCGAAGAGGTGCGAAATGAAAAAGCCCGAAAGAGCAATGGTCACGCCGCACGCAAAGCTCACGAGGCGACGAGGGGACATGCTGCGTCCCAAGGTGACTCCGCCCCAAGCTGCCAAGAGCAAATGCAAGAATATATCGACTTTGATGCCCAGCCCGCCTCCGACGATCAGTCCGGGCCACAGTCCAGGATACAGAGCGCCGTGAACGCCTGTCTGAAAGGGACCGCCTCCCAAGGAGTACGGGTTCCATAAAGGCAGTGAGCCATCTAGGATGCTCCGCCGCGCAAAGGCCGCGAGGGGATATTCGAGACTCACGATGTCAGTGCCAGAGCCCAGGAACCACTGGCTCGTCGCGAACACATGAGCCATGCAAGCGATGACGGCAAGAGTGGCTCCTATGTAGTCCGTGGCAGGCGCGACTATCGAAAGTATGACGCTGGTGTGCAGACCACCCCTGGCCTTGGTGAGTCTGTCCGCCCCGGACTTGAGCGTGACTTCTCTAGATTGCCGCTTTGTCATGGCACCCTTACTTAGCACGAAATGGTTTCGGAGTCTTCCCTTCGGCGCTGCTTGCGACAAAACTCGCCTATGTTATGGTCTTTTCCCCCAACGACCTTTTTTGAACGCAAGGGAAAGGAGCCCTCCCGATGACTGACAGGATGGTCGAGCAGTTCATGGAGATGGTGCGCATCGACTCGGAGTCTGGCAAAGAAGCGGCCATGATGCGCTACCTGCAAGCGGCCGTTGCGCAGATAGGTGGCAAGGCTGAGCTGGACAACTATGGAAACCTCGTGGCCAAGTTCCCAGCCAAGGGATGCAGCGGCAAGGAACCGGTGCTCCTCTCCTGCCACGCGGACACGGTCAAGCCTGGCGTGGGCATTGAACCAGTGCTCGACGACGGTGTGATTCGCTCCCAAGGCGACACTATCCTCGGCGCCGACGACAAAGCCGGCATCGCTGAGGTGCTCGAGGCCTTGCGAGTCGCGCTCGTGCATCCTCCCGTGGAGTTCGCGGTCAGCCGCCAAGAAGAGACTGGTTTGCACGGGGTCAAGAACATGGATTTCGACAAGATCTCGGCGCGTCGCGGATTTCTCATGGACAACGATACCCTCGAGACCATCGTCATCGGCGGGCCCTCCTACTTTGCGATCGATGTTGAAATCACCGGCAAGGCGGCTCACGCGGGCATGGAGCCAGAAAAGGGTGTCAGCGCTATCAAAGCGGCGGCGCTCGCGATCGCCAACCTGGACCTGGGCCGGCTGGACCATGAGACCACGGCCAACGTCGGGGTGATAAACGGCGGCATCATCCGCAATGGCGTGCCGGACAAGTGTTCCATGCTCGCCGAGTGCCGCAGCTCGAACCACGAGAAGGCCGTAGCTCTTTCAAAAAAGATGGAGCAGACCATCCGCGAGCAGGTGGAATCCGTGGGAGCGAAGGTCACAATCAAAGTCGACAACCTGTGTCGCGCGGTCACTATCTCCAAAGACGCCTGGACAGTGCGCACGGCTCAGACCGCTTTGCGCGAGGTGGGCATAGAGGCAAGGCCCATCTTCATCACCGGGTTTACCGACGCGTCCATTTACAACAACAAGGGTATCGAGATGGCGGTGATTGGGATCGGTGCTCAAAACGAGCACTCCACCGAGGAATGCATTGCCGTAGCCGACATGCACAAGGCCAAAGACGCGCTGGTCCACATGCTCAGACTCTGCGCGCAGTGAGCTGCCCATAAAATGAAGAATCCGCCTTCTCTCGGGTTGAGGGATCCCTGCTTGCCGGTTAGAGTGTTGTCAGCATGTCTGACCAAGATGGATTTCTACGAAACCTCTCCCGCTTAGTCGAGCCAGCGGCGTTGACCGATCCGATAGGCGGTTCCAGCCACAGTATCGAAACCGCTTCCCAGGAGGCAGGCATCGTCTTTCGCTTGGACATCAAGCGTTTTGCAACGGATTCCATCTACCTGGGCCATCAGGTCATGCTCGTCGTGGCAGCGGTCATCCCGCCAGCCAAATCCGCCAACGTGGATATCCGTCACTTGGTGGATCTCGGCGTCATCGAGTTTCGGGAAGGCGCGCCCGAGCGTGGTCGAAAAACCATCGCACGCACGGAGATTGGCTCGCTGCTCTGGACGTTCTCCGACGAGCTTGAGCACGTTTGGCAAAAACTCGAGTTCGAGCTCTGCCGCTACCTCGACATCTGGATCGAACCGCCGGCAGTCGTGAGCCGGCGACCCCTGCGCATCGCCGTCGTTGGCCTCGACTATTTCAACGAGTTCAGCTTGGAGAACGCGGTCGCCCTACCCCACCTCTTCGTCTCTAGTCAGCCGATGCCGAGCCTGTTCTGACCATCTGGAGAAAACGTCGGGAATCGCTTTGCCTCTTTCCTCAAACCCCGCGTTGGTCCGGTGGCCAAATCCACTTGTGCAACTGGAGCTGGAACCGCACGGGGAGGCGATCGGCCAGGATCCACTCCACCACCTGTTTGGGCTCGATCGCCCCTGCCACGGTCGAGACGAGCACCGTGCAACGCTTGGCGAGCTCGTGCTCTTGCAGGGCGTTGCGAAGAAACTCGTAGTCCGCGCGATCCGCGATGACCAGCTTGATTTCGTCCTTGGGCAACAGGAGCGCGAGGTTCTCATGGCGCATGCGCTCGCTCATTCCAGAGCTTGGACACTTTATATCCATGATGACGTGCGCTCGCGAGTCGATGACCGAAATATCGAAGGCGCCACTGGTCTCGACGAGCACCTCGAGCCCGGCATCGCACAGCGCGTGGATGAGCTTGCCTGCCGCGGGTTGCGCCAATGGCTCGCCGCCTGTGACCTCGACAAGGGGTACGCCCAACGCCACGACCGCCGCGACCACCTCGCCGACGCGCTTCTGCACGCCTTTGGCCTTGGCATAGAGCGTATCGCACCACGCGCACTCGAGCGGACAGCCCGCGAGCCGCACAAACGCGCACGGCAATCCAGCGAAGGTCGACTCGCCCTGGATGGAGCAGAAGATTTCAAAAACGTCGAGAGCGGCACACATGTTCCATCACCCTGGGCTAGCCAGCCACGAAAGTCGAGAAGAAGTCGACGACGAAGATGGCCACGGCGCTTGCCACCACCGAGGCATTGACGGAGCGTCCCACGCCCGGCGCGCCGCCCGAAGTCGAAAGGCCGTAGTAGCAGCTCGTCACCGCGATGATGCCGCCGAACAGCCCGGCCTTGAGCACGCTCGTGAGGTAGTCCCAGGGCGTCAACCGCTCCAGGAGCGCTCCCCAGAAGGTGTGCTGTTCCACCTCGAGCAGGACATCGCCCACGAGCGAGGCGCTGAGGAGAGCCATGGTGTTGCCGATAATCGTCAAACACACGAGAGAAACGATCATGGCGAGCACCCGGGGCACGACGAGGTAGGAAATGGGGTCGATCGCAAGACAGCGCAGTCCGTCCACTTGATCAGTGACCTGCATGGTGCCGAGCTCGGCCGCGGTGTAGGCACCCACTCGGCCAGAGAACATGAGCGCGAACAGCACTGGCCCGAGCTCGCGGATGGTGACGAAGCCCGCGCCCCAACCGAGTTGCGAGCGAAGTCCGTACCGGTCGATGAACACGTAGGCCTGGAGGACGAGGATAATGCCCACGACGAAGGCCGTGGCCAGGATGATGCCCAAGGACTGATATCCCATGGACAGGAGACAGCGCCGAAGCTCCTCTCTATCGAACCGCGGGGGAACGAGCCGTTTCGCGACGCTGCAAAGAAGCACAGCCGCGCCCCCTGTCTGCGCCGAGGCGGCAAGAAACACTGACCCGAGCTTCGCGATGCCTTCGCTCAGCGCCATATCGCTAGAAACCTCCGCCCAAGGGAAGCTGGGCATCATCGAGAAAGCGTCGCACCTTGGGTTGTGAGTCCTGCCAAAGGGCAGCAGGGCCGCCATGGGCCACGAGCTTGCCGTCCCACAGAAGGCCGATCTGTTCGGAGACACTCATCAGACCCAGGACATCCGAGGAGATGACGACGACAGTATTGCGCGCCTGGTACCGAATTCCCGCGATCATATCCAGAATTCGCCGAGAGGTCACAGGATCGAGCCCAGCCGTAGGGTCGTCGCAAAGGAGCAATTCGGGATCTGTGACACAGGCCCTCGCCACGGCGACTCGACGACGCTGACCACCGGACAGCTCGTTGGGCAGACGGTTTTCGGTTCCAAACAGGCCGACCATGGCGATGCGCTCCATGGCGCGGCCGCGAATTTCCGCCGCGCTTTGTTCTGTCAGCCGTTCGAGAGGGTAGCCGACGTTCTCGAGCACGCTCTTGTGCTCAAAGAGCGCATCGTTTTGAAATTGCATGCCACAGCGGCGATAGGCCCTTCGTCGCTCAGCCGGCCCCACGGTGGTGATGTCGACGCCGTCGAAGAGGACCTGGCCGGTGTCCAGGGATTCGAGGCCGCAGGCCACGCGACACAGAGTCGTCTTGCCGCAGCCTAGAGGTCCCATGAGGCCGAGCAGCACGCCCCGGGGCACATGCAGCGATACGCCGCGCAGCGCCTCGACGCCGTCGAAGGAAAGACTGGCATTTTCGATTCGCACCATTGGCGGCCACTCTATCACTTCAATCGTTTACAAAAAAAAATGTGTTACAGTGGCCACGCCGGAATGAAAGACTCGAAAAAGGAGCTTCCCGATGTCTGTGGAAATCGTCGTTCCTAGCTTGGGTGAATCGATCAGCGAGGTGCAAATAGGTGCGTGGCTAAAGGCCAAAAGCGGCCCTGTGGCGAAAGACGAGCCGCTCGTCGAAATCGAGTCGGAAAAGGCCACGGTGGAGTTACCGGCCCCTGCCTCGGGGTTTCTCACGGCGATTTACAAGACCCAAGGCGAGCTTGCAAAGGTCGGTGAGGTCATCGGGATCATCGACCACGTTGCGCGGCCCGCCGACAGCGAGCCCCAATCCAAAGCCACTTCCCGCGTCATGCCCGCAGCCGAGCGTTTGGCGCACGAAGCTCATGTGGATGTCAGCGCCGTGCAGGCCACAGGGCCAGGCGGCCGGGTGCTCAAAGAAGACGTGCAACGCTCGGTCGCGATCCACCAAGAAGAGCAGACGAAAAGCCAGGCTGTCGCCTCGCCGCCTCCGCCGCCCCCGAGCCAGCCCACAGGACCGCGGGGCGAACGAGTCGTGCGCATGAGCCCCATCCGCCGGACCATCGCCGTGCGTCTTCTCGAAGCTCAGAACAATGCCGCCCTGCTCACGACCTTCAATGAAATCGACATGAGTGATGTCATGGCCCTTCGCAAGACTCAAGGCGACGACTTCCTAAAGCGCCACGGGGTTAAGCTGGGGTTCATGTCCCTGTTCGTCACTGCGGCGGTGGAAGGCCTGCGTCAGATCCCGGAGATCAATGCCGAGATCCGCGGAGAGGAGATCGTTTACCGGGACTATTGCGACATCGGCATTGCCGTGGGCGGCGGCAAAGGGCTCGTCGTTCCGGTCATTCGCGATGCCCAA
>JALOQD010000438.1 GCA_025453525.1 Myxococcota bacterium | reverse complement strand
AGAGCACATAGGCCACAATTTCGCCGTTCAGGGTGGCTATGTGCAAGTGGTCGACAGCGTTCCGGGCAAACAGAGCCTCCACCAGGGGCAGCTCCGTGGGAGTGTCGCCCTCGATGCGCAGCCCGGTCTCGGGGTTGATGAGAAACGCAATGCGGGTGATGCGCCTTACGGCCTCGTAAACGTTGGCGTCATCTGACTTCGTGGTCCGCAGTTCGAGGGGGGCATGACGAGTGCTCGATTCGTTGCTCATGATGAGCACGACCAAGCACTCGGATCGACCAGCTGTCAAGCCTAGCGGAGCTCGAGGCGGGAGGCGCTCATTTCAATGGATTTTGTGCCGTGATTGGGAGGAATAGTTTCCAACCTGATACGTTGCGTCGTCCATGCCAGTACTTATATTTGAACCAGATCGCTTTTTGAACAAGGCTTGATCTATTTGAAAAAATTATGAAAATGCTATCAAAATTCAAATCCCAGGAACGAGCGTTTCAAACCATACTGGTGGCGCTTTTCTGCTGGCTTTGCCCTTGCTGTCTACTCGATTTTTCACTCACCGGCGAGAACAAGCGCACGGACTTCTGGGATGAAACTGATACTGAAGGAAATACGGACAACCCGGACACGGGTTCTATCCAAGACACGGGTTCTATCCAAGACACGGGTTCTATCCAAGACACGGGTTCTGTCCAAGACACGGGTTCTGTCCAAGACACGGGCTCTATCCAAGACACGGGCTCTACAGACAGCATCGTCGACAGCGACTCTGGTTGCACGAGCGAGTCGAAAACCGTAATGGCTTCGATTGGGTCTTTCAGCGATGACGCGGAGGAGCTCCTCAGCGGGAGCCCCTCGACCGGGCAAGGAGAGGTGTACCTCAACAGCTCTGACCTGGAAATGACGGCCGATCCAGAATACATGGGCGGGGACCAGATCATTGGTCTGCGCTTTCCCGGTGTCGCGATCCCCATCCACTCGCAGATAAAAAGAGCTTATGTTCGATTTGTCGCAGATGCTTCCAACTCCGAGGCTACCTCCCTCACGCTGAGCGCCCAAGCTGCGGCCAACCCCCCGACCTTTGTTGAGTCTTACTTCAATATTTCAAATCGCCACCGCACAGTCGCCAAAGTAGCCTGGTCTTCTATCCCCTCTTGGACAGAAGGTTCAACCTACACAACGCCCGACATCTCCTCCTCAATACAGGAGGTCGTTGATCACTCAGGCTGGGCCTTTGGAAATGCCATCGTCGTGTTCGTGACCGGAACGGGCATCCGCGAGGCGGTCGCTTTTGATACGTCGCCGCAAAGCGCGGCCCAACTCCACGTAGAATACTGCCGCTAGAAGCGACCTCCCAAGTCTCGTCATCCTTAAAAGGAATGCGCCGCCACCGGAGTGCCCCAATCACTCGGAGAGGTAGCGACCAATGGCGAGTGGGCGGGACTGTGCATCGTAGAATTGGGAACCTGTGAGAAGGCTCCACGAATAGCCGACAATCTCGCCGCTCGCGTTGGCGAACAGCCGCAGCGCGCCTTCGCCGACGCCGGTGTCGTCCAGGCCGTCCTCTGCGCCGCGCCGCGTATCTTCGTTGCCGTGACATGAGGACGAGGAATCGATAACGCTGACCGCGTATTGCTCCGTGTCAGCGATGAGGGGCTTGGTCGCCGTTCGGGAAATCGGGACACTGCTGACGAGCATGACGTGACCGCTCGAGCTGCAGTCGGTGAAACTGGAGCAGGTGATGTTTTGGCAACCGCTGTTGTCGTACCTGACCGCGATGATGTCGCCGGGGACGACATCGGCGATGTTCGTGAGCTGTAGGAAGGGACCGGTCCCGCTCACAATCAAACTGTAATACTGGGCCGCGTTGGGGCTCGAGCAGCCCATCGTGTTCGTCATGTCAGTCCAGGAAAGGCTATAGGATTCCATGAACAGCCTGCTCAGGAACGTTGAGCACTTGGAGCGATTCTCGCTCTTGGTGTGGCCATCGACGCCTTCCCAATACACAAAGGTCGGGGAGCTGCTGTGAACGTTGTCGTACGGAGCAATGGTGTCTATCAGGTCTTCTGCAAAGGTCAGGTGAACGGCCGGCGTAAACACCTGGGCGTTGGCCGAAAGGGGAGTGAGCAGGCACCCGATGAGCGCTGCCATGGCTGCCTTGCTGATTCTCTCGGAAAGGCTCATCTGTGTTTGTTCTCCTTTTTGGCAAAAGATACAAATCAATGAATCTTTATGAAGGTGTGGATTCAAGGTTCTAGTGTCAAGAGAAGTTTGAGCCAGTTTAGGGCTCTATTTCCTGCGTAGGCTTCTACTGAGAGCACGGACCAGGGAGACGGGTCGCGGTGGAAAGAGGAGAGCCGGGCCATAGGGCTCGCAACCGCTCTAGATCTGCTTTGGCCGAATCGCATTGACCCAGCCGACTGCGGGCTTCGGCGCGCAGGCGCAGCACCTCAGCCGCTCCGTACCCTCCGGGATAGGCAGATAGGTAGCTCGTCGCTGCGGTCACCACGTTTTCGTTGCGTCCAAGCTCGGTCAAGGTCTTGACGACTCCGAGCAGAGCTTCCTCGGTGAGGTAACCACCTGGAGAAAGGTTCAGGTACTGGCGGAAATGGCTCAGCGCCGAAACCGGGTCGTCGAGCTCCACGAGCTCGAGCTGCGCGAGGCTGACCAGGGCGCCTTTGGCCGTGTCGCTGCTGTGACGCTCATCGATGAGGCGCTGGTACGTTCCCGCTGCCATGGGAAAGAGGCCCGCGCGGCGCTGCTCGCGAGCGAGGGCCAGGAGCGCATCCGCATCCGACTCCTTGCCGATGGGCGGAGAAGATGGCTGGGGCGCCTCAACCTCTTCGTCGGCCCCGCGACGCCCAGACTGCGCAGCTTTCTGCCCGCGGGCCGTGGGGTGGGAACGCTGCGCAGGCAAAGGCGGGGGGGTGAGCGCGCTTTGCGGTAGCTCGGGAGACGCCTTTTTGCAGCGAGCCAAAAGACACCTGTCGAGCTCGAGATCTTCGAACGAGGCGGCGCTGGGGCTACCTTCGCCGAGGCGTCCCTCTTCGCCCTCCCGTAGGAGGTAGGATGGCGGCGCTTCGCCCTGGGCGGCAATGCCTGTGACCTCTACGACACCGCGCAGAACGCGAGCCACGCATTTTCCCTGCTTCGGCACAGTGACCGAATAAACGGTGCCCTTGGCCTCTGCCTGGCCGTCCCTGGTTTCAAATGCGAATCGATAGCCTCGGGGCGCCCCTTCGATTTCGACGAGCGCTCGCCCTTCGAGAACTCTCACGACCACATGTGTCTGCGAGTTCTTGACCCACTCGATGTGCGCGTCTTGCGACAGCCAGATCACGGTGTTCGAGTTCACTGGCACCATGCTGCGGCCATCGGAGAGCAAGGTCGGCTCGGCATGGTCCACCTCGGTGGGTAATTCGATCGACGCCATTTGGGCCTGGGTTGCGCTCTCCTTGGTCGTGGGCGATAGACTCAACCACAAGAGCACTGTCGAAAGGACCACGGCACTCGAAAGGGACATGGCAAACGCGAGCCGCGGCTGCCAACGCAAATGCCGCTTCGAAGCCGAAGGAGCGCGACCTTCCACAGCCGCGATGATGAATCGGCGCTCGACAAGGGGAGGCATGGGTGGAAGGTCCTGATGCGCGCCGAGCTTGCCGAGGGCTTCGAGCATCATGGCCTGCTTCGAGCATTCCGGGCAGGTCGAAAG
>JALOQD010000143.1 GCA_025453525.1 Myxococcota bacterium | reverse complement strand
TCGCCGATCACGATGACCGAGGGCTCAACAGCGGCCATGGACTCCTGGACAGAGACGGAAGGAGCGCTCGTGAGCTTTGGCCCTGGAGAGGCGCGGTACCCTAAAACCACCACCGACCCGATGAGCGCAAGGGCTGCCACTGCTCCGGTTGTAGCCCATGCCTTGGGCGAAATGCGATGGACGCGTGCCGCCGGCCTCTCGAGCTCTTCCCGAATTCGGTTGAGGACACGCCGCTCTCGGACATCGTCCCAGGTCACGTCCTCAGACTGGAGCTTCTTTACTATTTCATCAACGGTCATTGGTTTTTCTCCGAATAGAGGTCTCTGCCTTCACGACACGTCGCTTGATGGTTGCCAAGGCGCAATGAGTCGCGCAGGCCACTTCCTCCAGAGTCATGCCTTCGATTCGGACGAGGACCCAAGGGGTTAGCAGTTTCTCCGGCAAACCGCTGAGCACACTTCTTATCAAAAAGAGCTCTGCTGCTGACTCTGGTTTTGCAGACGCTCCATCACCTTGAAGCCTCTCAACCTCGTAGTCGTCGTTTTTGCGGATGCGCCTTCCGCAGCGCTGTGCGTGGCGCACCGCGATCGTCGCGAGCCAGAGTTTGACGTGCTCAGGGGTCTTGATTTGGTTGATCTTCCGCATCGCGGTCAGGAACGTTTCCTGCACAACATCATCGACGTCAGACCCAGAACCCAGGATTCGATACGCCACGCTCGCGATATATCCCGCATATCTGTGGTAGAGAGTGTAAAAGGCCTCCTTGTCGCCACCTTGGATTCGCGCCACAAGAGCGCTGTCCAGCGGTTGCTCAGAAGATGCACAGGTGAGCTTTTTCGCCATTGCGGTCATCCTATGTGGGAGAGGCCTCGAGAAATTGAAACGGCTCAGGTTTTGTGAAATTAATGCTCTTTTTCTAAGAATAGTGAAATCTATTGAGCGATTCTGGGACAGGCGGCTTTTTCATCGGCCTTGGCGAGGTTATTGCCATCATTGCATTCTGTGACCGTGTCCAAAGGATCCACAACCACAAAAATTCGAACCGCCGTTTGTTCGAAGACGTTCGGCATGGCTGCGAAAAAGGTTTGGCTGCCGCCATTGCCTTGGATCGGACCTCCCAGGCGCTTTTCCAAAACCGAGGTTCCGCCTTGAGAAGGGTCTCCTGCGTAGTAGCGTAAAAGGATGTCGGTGGCCGGCGCTGACCCCACGTTGGTGACGCTGGCTTTGACCCTTGGAAACGGACATTTTTCGAAATCGACCTCTAAGATCTCGGCGGTCAAATCAGGTCGTTTAGACCCGGGCTCCACTTTGACCTCGGCCTGGTTGTTGTCTTCCCGGCACTCCCGTTCGCCGTTGGTCTCGTCAATCACAGCGCGAACCGTTCCTGGAATGGAACGCGGTCTGTTGAAGGCGGCATTGTACTGCGCAGTGACCAGAATCGAATCCCCTGGTTCCAAACTTGCCGAAATCACTGAACGAAGCGGCGTCCCGCCCCCATCGGCGGCAAGCGCCTCGTCTAACAAAGGCTTTTGCCACTGGCCGTAAAAGGAGACCAAGACGCCCGGGCCAACCCGCAGGTCGCCTTTGTTTTCGACCCGAGCCGTAATGCGAAGAAGATTGGACAGTTGCCCGCAAGGGGTATCTGGCGAGGATATCTGCAGACCTGTGATGGAGAGGTCCGGCGCGACGCCGAAAGACCGCGGATTGGAGCGATACGAGTTGTACACTCGACCGTTGTAAGAACTCCAGCTTGTGGGTTCCACTATTGGAATGTCACCAGATTCTAATGTGTTCGTGATGTGATACGAATGCTGGTTCCAGATTCTCCTGGCCGGCACCCAAAGATCGCGGGCGTCACCCCAAACCTCGAGACCGTTGTTGGAGTTGTTACCGAGAAAGCAATAGGTGGACTCATTCGAGGTGCCGAAGACGATCTCCGCATTTCCGTCGTTGTCCACATCGGCGACCACCGGATACTCGATGACCGTTCGGCTCGGCGAGTGTTCTTTGAAGAGAATCCGGCCAGAGGCGCCATCGTAGATTCGGAAATAGCATTCGTCGTTGTAAACCACCTCGGCGGCGCCATCTCCGTTGAAGTCAAAAACACTCGACCCCGTCACTTTGCTCGATCCGTCGTCGATGTGGCGAAGCCAGCCGTTGTGAAGGCATGGAGCATCTCTGCGGGGATTGCCCTGCATTCCGGGGATGAGATCCCAAAATGGGTTGGGCCACCGCGGGCACTTCGCCGTGGGTGCTTGCAGGTCCATCACGGCATAAATGGATTGGAAGGCGCTGCCGATCTCTGGAAAGCCGTCTCCGTCAAAATCATCCACGTTTGGGGCGCCGCCTCCCTCTGCAGACTCGACGGAGATGTCGCGCCGCAAGGTTCCGTCCTGACCGCTCAAGATCTGCAGGTGGCCATCTGAGATCGTCACCACTTCGGCCACCCCGTCCAGTGGATTGTCCGGACCCGGAGGAGCCTCCTGATCCGCACCCAAGACATCCGCGATCGCGCAAAACCCCTCTCGCACGATGCCCGGATTGCGAGTGAGACCATCCCAAACGACAAGGAGCTTGCCATCGCAGAACGCTGTGTGCTCTGCGCTCTTGTACGGTCCTTTGCACTTCTTCTGTTTGGTCACTCCCGCAGGGGGTCTGGGCAGGGCATAGACCGTTGTCGCTGCGATGATCTCTTTTCGCGAGTCTCCCGTGAGGTCGGCGACGCAGGACAGCGGACCAGATGACCCTTGTGTGCCACTGGCCAAAGCACCCCGGAAGGTATCGAGAATTTGGAGCTGGCCTCGGCTATTGTGCTCTAGGGTGAACACATGACGCCCGATGACAAGCTCCACCAAGCCCTGGTTGTCTATGTTGGCGAGGGCAATGCCGGGATTTTTGTATCCCATGCCGAGATCCGGTGACTTGTAAATGAGCTCGCCTGTATTGGAGTAGATCCCGATGCCGCCATTGTCGCCCTCCAACATGGCGACGATCTCAGGGATGCCGTCCCCATCCAAATCCCCGGCAGCCAAACTGGCGGTGGGATTGAGGTCAGCCTCCTCGCACGAATACGCCATGTCCACAGGATCCCCTGGGTGCCAGACTTTGTCACCGCACACGGCGAAATAGTCTTTGCCTTTGTCTGGTCCACCTCCGTGGAGAGCGCGTAACACGCCGTTCGACTCGAACTGGGAACTGCAAAAAGTGGCAAAGACAATCTCGGGAAAATCTCTCTCGTCTATTTTTCCGTCCTCGTTGTCATCATCGAGGTTGAGGACCAGCGGAGCCATGACCGTTTGAGACGAGGCGGGAAAGGGGCTTCCCACAGCATTGGGACGATTCCGGTCTCTGCCGCCCCACTCGATTTCCAAAGTGGGAAGAACCTCCTTGAACGATTTCGGCTGTAGAAAGCAGCTGTACGGGAGCCCGCTGCCGACGCATACGCCCGCCTCGCACGCCGTATACTCCGGGCAATGCCAGTCGTCTTCACAACTGCAACCCGCGAGATCCTGCCGGATCTCCAAGCAAACGCTCTTGGCGTAGGCGTCCCTTTCGCAGGAGAAGGTCTTCAGCCATCCACTCCCGTTCTGCAAACACTCGACCACGTCGTTTCCGTCGCAATACATCAGGCCAGGCTCGCATTGGTCAGTGGTGCACATCAACGTCGCGGGGCTGCAATACCTGGATGCCGGACAGTCCAAGTCGTCTGCGCAGGAGTTGGGAGCCGTGTTGTCCCGATCTGTGCCCAGGGGGGAATCGGTACCATCTTCGCTGTAGGCACCTGACCACCCGCAGCCAAGAACGCCGAGGAAAACGGCCAACATCACCCCCCAAAAAATGCGGCGCGCACGGCAAACGAAGAGCGCCAAGGACTCGGGATCTCCGGGACCAGTTGACACGTATAAGCCAGAAAGTTGATTGGTGATCCTGGTCATCAGCATGAAATCACTGCGCCGCTCCGACAAAGGCGCTAATGGATAACTTGACACCCGCTTTGTTAGTGGGCGGCTGCGCTCAGAAAAATGGCCGAAGTGCTCTTTTTTTCAACGACCCGCTAAAAGACCGATACGAGGAAACTGGGTGTCCCGTGGAAGGCCGAGGACTGTCTGAGTCGTCCTTTTCATGCACGAGTTCCGCAGGCCTGGAAGGGGATGCCCAGTTTCCGATCTCAGGTCTCTTAGCGGGTCGTTGCTTTTCTATGGAGTCATGCCTTTTGCCGACCACGCGCTTCAGTGGCCGCCACTTTCTGGGGGCATGCCAGGCAGTCCCGCTCCTCATATACAGAGGAGCTGCGCGTCGCGTCTTCGTCATTGGGGTCCACTCCCGGCGTTTCGGACCAGCCGCCTTTGGGATCCGTTCCATCGAGGCAGTCAAAGGCGAGGTCAGCGCCTGCAGGGCCACAGGCTTTTGTGGCAGAGCTGCTGAACGCCCCGTCTCCATCGCAGTCTGGGTAAAAGACGCCGTTCTCCGAAAGTGCGTTGTCCTCATCGTTGCAGTCTGTTCCCAGGGCGCGCGACCATCCTCCATTCGGTCACTCCGACGCAGGCCAGGTATCTGTCGAGTCGTCGGCCGTGAGCACCAGGAACTCGACGCAACCGCCGCTCAGAGCGAACGACAAGGCGAGGAGAAAGATGGCAATGCGTGTTTGCATTCCTTTCAAAATACTCGTCGAGGCACTCAATGCCACGGCAGAGCTTCAGTTTCACCTTTGCCGGGCGACTTTTTTCCATGCAGGTCTTCCAGGCGGGAATATTTGTGAAGGGAAACCTAAA
This sequence comes from Myxococcota bacterium, assembly GCA_025453525.1. GTDB lineage: Bacteria > Myxococcota_A > Polyangia > JAAYKL01 > JAAYKL01 > JALOQD01. The sequence continues at coordinate 20,070 of JALOQD010000143.1, read as the reverse complement.
CCGGTCGGCAGGGGAGAGGGCTCACAGCCAGAACATCCAGGGGTATTTGGCCTTCACCACGGCGGCATTGTAGGCATTGGCCGCGTCGCGGTTCACCTTTCCCCAGAAGTGGCGGATGCTTTCCATGGGCCAATTGATCTCCTGCCCACCAGAGCTCGTGAAATCGATCCGCCGCATCAACTCGAAATGAATGTGGACAAACAGAGCCATTCCTCGATTGTAGATGTACTCCGCAGGCTCGTGCTCGTAGTCATTGACCGAGGGAATGAGCAGCTTGGCGAGAATGTAGGGGTGCTCATACGAGGTGACGAAGCCGAGATTCCAGACCGTGTAGAGATCCGCCCATTGACCGGGTAGCGCCATGTTGAGCAGAATGCCCTTGCCGTCTTCCGAAAACGTCGTCGGTCCTTCCCCGGTTCTCGGGTTATAAACCGACTTTCCCGGAGGGTATTTGGCAAGAATGGTTCCGGCATAGGCGTTGTCCGGCGCTCCTTCAGACAGATCGACGGCCACTGCTTCCATCACGTTGATCGGAAGCATCCCCTTCATGAAATCCGGTGCCACGTAGCCCGCCCGCTGAGCTTCGATGAACTTGCCCATGGGCCACTCGACGGACAGCGCCTTGGCGATTTCGAAAAGGTCCATGTAGCTGTAAGCATCGTTGGCGTCCCAAATCTTTTTCCAATAGAGCTTGCAGTCGTCGAGCACCCTCCAGTCGTCTCTCATGGCTCGGTTGAGCCGATCGAGCGCGTGGGCATAGGCGATTGCGTCGGGGAGCACGGCGTCTCCTTCCTCGTCGACTTTTGACAGGAACTCACTGAAATCTTCGTCCTGGGCCTGAATCAAAAAGTCGGTCAAGTACTCGTTCTTGTCCGCAGCTTTGGCCATGTGATCGACAAACTCAAAAGTCTTCGCCTCGTCGAGATCTCCGGGAAGGAGCTCGGCCTCGAGGGCCGCCAGCCTCGGAAGGGCCCAGTTGTCATTTTCGTCGAGCAGGCGAAGGGTTCGATAGTGGCCCCGCATCATGGCGTCCATCTGCTGCGCGGTGATGCCCTGGACCGTATCCTTCAGATACTCCGCGATGCTCTGCGCGGGCGTCAGATCGGCCTTTCCGCTCCACAGCCCCCTTGGGGCCGCTCCGTTCAGAGCGACGTCTGTCGACGAAGAGGCCTCTTCGCAACCGGTGGAAAAAGAAAGGGCAGCCAATGCCAACCAGCCGGCGATCCTTGCGAGCATAAGGGTTTTCTTCATCGACGCGATTCCGATCTTTGCCTCGTAAGGGAGAAGAAAAGGCGCTTCGAATGCGCGAGGCATCATCGCATCTGTCCGGTGTCCGGAGCGCGCCCAAAATGCCTAGCAGCTACGCCCTGCGATGTAAATTGGATATTGTGCATATTCAAGACATGGAGCGTGGAAAAGGGCTGAAACACGGACACACGGACGAGCCGCGCGCTTCCTAAAAACGCGCTAAACTTCAATGAGTGAATGGCGCGCCAATGAATTGACGTTGAGACAAGGCGGTTTGAGAGATGAGAGCAAGCCTGCATAAACGTTCCTCGTACTGGCTTGCCGTTCTATGCGTTTTCGCGCTCCTCTGCATGAGCGGGGAAAGCGCAGCGCTCTCACCAGACAAAAAGCTGCACCAGTACGTTCTTCGCATCTGGACCTCGGACGACGGAATGCCCAACTCCGTGGTCCAGTCGGTCTGCCAAACAGACGATGGCTACCTGTGGGCAGGCACCCAAGAGGGGCTCGTTCGCTTCGATGGCCACGCGTTTCGCACCTATTCCTCCGCAACCGATAAGGAGTTCGGTTCGGGCTGGATCTGGCGTCTGAAGAAGGACGCCAAGGGACGTCTTTGGATCGCCACCTACAACGCAGGGGTGCTGCGGTACGAAAACGAGCAGTTCACGGCCTTCCGCGCCAAGGAGGGGCTCACCGAAGAGACTGCCCGCGATTTTGCTTTTGACAAAGACGGCTCCACCTGGGTGGGGACCAATGGGAAGGGCCTCTTTAGGTTCGACGCGAGCGATCGGATCACTCGAATCTCGAAGGAGGACGGGCTCTGCGGCGACAAGGTCATGTCCCTCGAGATGGACGGAAAAAACAGTCTGTGGGTGGCGACGTTGGACGGCGGCCTCTGCGTCCGTCAGAACGGCCAGTTCAGGTCGCTGCCCACAGAGGGCGAAAACGGTCTCTCTCGCGTCTTGTCCTTGGCGAGTGGCTCTGACGGAACGATGTGGGTGGGCAGCTTGTTTGGGTTGTTCAAAGTGAAAGGCGGCCGCGCCGAGAAGTTCGCCCACGCGGAGCTTCCGCAAGATGGAGTGCGCGCGATCCACGAAGACGCGCACAAGAACCTCTGGATTGGAATGGTGAAGAAGGGCTTGTGCGTGCTTCGAGCCACGGGCGAGCTGGAATGCGATGAGAAAGGCGGCGAGGTCGGATACGACGGCATCTTGGACTTTTACGAAATGGGCGCCGACCAGCTCTTTGTCGGGACCGGCGCGAGCCTCAGATTTCTCAAAGACGGCAGCGTCAAAACACACACGATGAAAGACGGCTTGCCGACGTCCGTCGTGCGAGCACTCCTCGTCGACTCGAAAGGCTCGATCTGGATCGGCACGACGCAGGGTGTGCGAAAAATGGTCGGTGGCGACGTCGTGGAGTTTCCCCAGCAACAACAGCTCTCGTCGCTTTCCATCGTGGCGCTCTACGAGGACGACAAGGGACGACGGTGGTTTGGGACAGAGCAGCAAGGCATCCATTACCTCGACCTCGATGGGGTACTCCGAGAGCTCGACAAGAGCCTCTTCACAGAGCACTTCGACGCCTACAGCATGTTGCAATGGGGCGACAAGATGGTCTTCGGTACGATTGGGATGGGGCTCAAGGTGTATGACGGCACGCAGATAAAATCCTATCGCGAGAGCGACGGGCTCCCGAGCGATCTCGTCTGGGCGATGACTCCCTACGACGAGCAGGCCATCGCCGTCGGAACGGGTAGAGGCGTTGTGCTGTTCGACGGTGAGAAATTGCGCCCCTTGAGCGGCGCCGAGGCGACCAAAGACGACATAATTCTCAGCTTCTTGAAAGCGCGAGACGGGACCTTGTTCATGGGCACCCAGGGCAAAGGCCTGCTGGTCTTCAAGGATCAGAAGCTGCGCAGAATTCGCACGAACGATGGCCTGCTGACCGATAGCATCTTCGGCCTTGCGCAAGGAGATGAGGGTCACCTTTGGATGAGCGCGAGCGAGGGGATCATCAAAGCTCCGCTGCAAGAGCTCCTCGGTTTCTTTGGAGGCCCTGGCCAAAAGATCAGCGCGAGACGGTACTCGCTCGACGACGGCATGCTGTCGAAGGACTGCAACGGCGGGCAGCAGTACGGGCTCCAAAAATCGAGGTCCGGCGAGATCTTCGTCGCCACCCAAGTCGGAACGTCCGTCATCGATCCCAAGCATCTCAAACCCGACGATGACATGCCTGTCATGCACATCGAAAAATTCTTGGCCGATGGGGAAGACGTTCGGATGGGCCATCGAATCGTCTTGAAGAACACCGTCAAGAACCTCGAGATCCACTTCACCGGCATCACTTTTAGGGATCCCAAGAACGTCCGCTTCAGGTACCGGCTTCTCGGCTACGACTTCGCTTGGAATCACGTAGGACAAAGGCGCGTCGCCTACTACACGAACCTCGGTCCTGGAAGATACCAGTTCGAGGTGAGCGGCGCGAACGAGTTTGGACCTTGGGCGACGAAGGCCTCGATTCTAAGGTTCGAAAAGCAACCGCATTTCACGCAGACTCTGACGTTCTATTTTCTTTGTGTCATCTCCACCCTGCTCGCCATTGCGCTCTTCGTCCGGCTGCGCGTGCGAACCTTGAGCCGCCGCGCCCAGTTCCTCGATCAGAAAGTGAAAGAACGCACCCGCGAGCTCGAAAGCGCCCACAGGAAAATCGTCGCGCTCGAGAAGGAGGCTCTAGAGCGCCAGATGGCCGGAGGTTTTGCCCACGAAATTCGCAACGCGCTCGCCAGCGCCAAGATGCTGGTCGGCAAGTTGATGAAACCCGAAAGCCTGGCAGAGGAGGGTTCTGGCAGCACGAGCCAAAAGATGACCAGAGCCCTCGTCGAGCTCGTGACCCAGTTGAAGGAGGTGCTGTCCAAAGAGGAACTCTCGAGCATCGCGCCGCTCCTGAAACAGATCAACAATGGACAGCGGAACATCGACGAGTATCTGGGAAAAACCTACACATCCATCGATCGCTGCTTGAACGTGACGGACGAAATCTTGGACTATTCTCAGGCCGGAATACGAGGAAAGGGAGACGAGACCATCGATATCGATGGGTTTCTACACGAGATCAAGGATGCCTTTGTCGGTGATTTCGCAAAGCTCGGCATCGCGTTCGAGCTTTTGGGCCAGTCCCAGGCGACGTGGAATGGATCGTCGACGCATTTGCGTTCGATCCTCTGGAATCTCCTCACCAACGCCAAAGACGCCCTCGGAGAGAAGGCGGAGGACGGGTTCGAACCGAAGATCACCCTTGCGTCCACCCAGGAGGACTCCATTGTCACGATTGCCGTCAGCGACAACGGACCGGGGATCTCACCAAAGGTTCTCGAGAAGATCTTCGAGCCTTTCGTCTCGACCAAACCCGTGACAGGCGTCGGGCTCGGTCTCTCCTTTTGCCGTAAATTCGCTCACCTCTATGGTGGAGAGCTGCAGGGCGAGAACAGAAGGGACGGACAAGGCGCGATCTTCACGCTGATTCTGCCGTTGAGTCACAGACCGAGCCTGTCGGCGGACGTTGATTAGCAGCCAGGGAGAGCCTCGGACGGTTTCGCGAGGGTTGCCAGCGACAGGATGTCCCCCTTCTTGACCGAGTTGACCTGGGCCGTGATCGCCTTGCGGGCTCCGTACACCCCGCGGCCGACCCAGGAGCCAAACGGCCGCGGGCTCAAAGCGCCAGGACGCCCTCCACTTCGAGCTTCCCTCCAGATAGCAGTCCCTCGACGAGCTCCTTGTCGCCCCAGTTGAACCGCAGGCAGAACCCGCAGCTCGAGCTCAGGTGGCGCGGCACGGGGATGAGCTTGTGCGCAACCCCGCCGCCGATCAGGAGTTTCTCCGCGCCGAGCGCGCCATGGACGGAGCGGAACAGCACCACCCCGAAGCCGCTTCGTGGCTTACAGCTCGACAAGCTTCCCTGCCTCGAGAAGCGCAGTGGCGATGTCGTACATGTTCGACACCCGGCCGACCGCCAGCTTCTCCGACAGCTCGAAGTAGCTCAAGCAGGCGCCGCAGGCCAGAACCTCGATGTCCTGCGCGGCCAGGAGCCGGATGTCCTCGAGCGCGCGGGAGCCCTCGACCACGAGCTTCACACCCGAGTTCATGAAGATGATCATCTTCGGCTTCGGGGTAACCTCCAGGAGCGAGTGGAAGAACGCGCCCATCAGCCTCTCTCCGAGCTCGGCAGGCCCGTGGCCGAAGCAGTCGGATGGCACGAAGAGCACCAGCGGTCCCGCCGGGGGGGCTCCAGACGTGGAGCAGACCACGACGTGCTCCGTCAATTCCGGCTCGGCCGGTGGGCCTTCGCGCTTGATGGTGAGGTAGATCCCATCCTCTTTCTCCGTGACCTCGACGGAGCATCCCTTCGAGTGGGCGAGCCGGGTCACGTTCTCGACCGCGGCCTGGTTGTCGACGATGGTCGTGACCTCGGCGGCGTTGGTGATCGCCATGAGAGTCAGGACGACGGGCTGCGGGCAGGAGAGTCCGCGGGCGTCTACGGTCTGCTTCACGACATGCCTCCTTTGGGTTGCACCGCGAGCTCGCGCACGGCATCGAGCGCGGCGGCGATTTCCTCTTCCGTGTTGAAAATCCCCAGGCTGAAGCGCACCGCGCCTTCGGGGAAGGTTCCGAGCTGGCGGTGCGCCAGGGGTGCGCAGTGGAGTCCGGCTCGACAGCAGATGAAAGCGCGGTCCTCGAGCGCCGAGGCGACCTCTGAGCAGCTCCAGCCGTCGATGTTGAACGAGACCACCGCGGTCTGCCTTGCTGCATCGCCGGTCCCGTGGACTCGCAAACGTGGGAGCTCCCGCAGCCCGTCGATGAGCCGGGCGGTGAGCTTGGCCTCGTGCTCTCGGATGGCCGCGAGGCCGCGCTCCTCGACGAACTCGAGCCCCGCGGCAAGCCCGGCGAGACCGACAGCGTTCAGCGTTCCGGCCTCGAAACAGTCGGGCAGGAAGTCCGGATGAACGTCCGAATCGGAAACGCTGCCCGTGCCGCCGTAGAGGAGCGGGCTCAGCCGCCCCCGGGCGCGCTCCCCGATGCACAGGCCGCCGGTTCCCTGGGGCCCGTAGAGCGACTTGTGGCCGGTGAACGCCAGCAGGTCGATGCCCATCGCGGCCATGTCGATCGGGCAAGCGCCAGCGCTCTGCGCTGCGTCCACGCAGAAGATCAGCTCTCGACCCGCTGACAGCTGGCCGATCTCCTCGACCGGACACAGGGTGCCGACGACGTTGGACGCGTGGCTGAGCACGATGAGCCTCGTCTTGGCCGAGAGGGCCGCCTTCACGTCCGCAGGGTCGAGGGAGCCGCTCGTGTCGCAGGGAACACGCGTCACATCGACGCCTCGTCCCTCGAGGAACCGGAGCGGTCGTAGCACCGAGTTGTGCTCCATGGTGCTGGTGAGCACATGATCGCCGGGCTTCAGCAACCCCTGGATCGCGAGGTTCAGCGCCTCGGTGGCGTTCTTGGTGAACACCACCGACATGGGGTCGCCGTGGCCGAAGAGTCGCGCCACTCGCTCACGCGCCTCGAAGACGACGCGGCCGGCCTGGATCGACAGTGCGTGTCCGGAGCGCCCCGGGTTCGCGCCGGGCCCCTTAAGGAAACGCTCCATCGCCTCCGGCACCCCTTTGGGCTTCGGCCACGAGGTGGCGGCGTTGTCGAAGTAGATCATGGCTTGCGCCCCTCCCCGCCGGCCGGAACATGCCCACGAGCGCCTGGGGCCGGCAGCTTGGCGGCGCAGCCGCACTCGGTTGCGGATTCGAAGAGCTCGACTGCCATTCGACTAACTCCCTTCCACCGTGCCGTGGAGCGCGCAGCCCAGAGCGGCCACGGTCTGCGGCGCGACTCGGGCACTCGCCTCGTAGAGCGGCCCCAAGGACGCCGAGCAACGCGTCGTGAGCCTCGAGGTCGAGGCCCAGCTCTTTCCACGTCGGACGGTAATCGGTAGTCATTGCGCACCTCCTCGGGTTGCGAGCGGATCCTTACCGCCCGCGGCTTCAGGTTGTGCGCTCAGACGGGCGGCAGCTCCGGATTGGGGCGCGCCTTCCTCAGAGACCGACCGGTCTCCCAGAAAGCGCGTCAGTTACACTTCTTTTTCCTAAATGCCATCAGGTTTTCCTCTTGCTTGCCCGTGAGCTTCGAGTCGGGGCCCAGCAGAATATCCCGTGTGAGTATCACGGGTTGATGATCCACAGAAGCTTTTCCAAAGGTTCTCGTCGTCCAGCGCCTCCCCCTATCCAAACCCCTGCTTCCAAACAATGCAATCTACTGTGAGGCTCGGTTAACAGTTTAGGAGAGCACTGTCACACTGCGATTCCAGCGGGGGAAGCGACGACTCGCTGGATGCCATGGCTGTCCCTCAGTTTTCCTTTAGAAAAGCGGTCCTGAGCTGTTCGGCCACACTTGAAAAGGAAGACTCTCTTTTTTGGCACGACTATCGCAGAGAGCAGAATTGGTCTCGATGGACGAGACCCTGTCCGGGGTCACCGGGATTAAGAGAGAAAGGGACTCCCATGAAAAGCACATTCTTTTTTGGGGTAAGCCTGGTCGGGTGTTTCGGGTTGCTCTGCTGCTTAGGCTGCGAGGCTGTAGATGATCTGGAGAATGGTTTGGATGAAGACTCATTGGAAAGAGCCACCTCTGTCGGACTCTATCAGGCCGAAAAATTTACCGCCCAAAGCGGCTGCCAAATCGCCACGAATCAAGCCGGGTATACGGGTACTGGCTTTGTCGATTATGGCGACAATGGCACCTGGATTGAGATGAACAACGTGAATGTATCCCAAGCCGGGAGCTACACCTTGAAATTTAGATACGCCGCAAGTTCTAGCTCCCGTCAGTGCGCCGTCATTGTCAATGGCGCCAATGTTGGAAATGTCGCCTTTTCCGCCACCGGTTCATGGACCACCTGGGGTACGGCAAGCCTGACGAAATCGCTCAAGGCAGGTAACAACACGATACGCATTTCAGCCAACACGAGCAGTGGCGGACCCAATTTGGATAGCATGGAAGTGCTCAGCGAGAGCAGTGGGACAGGTTCGTGTGTCGAAGCGGCCGAGAACAAGACCGTCACGCTGTCCTGCCCTTCTGGCAAGACCATCGCAAATATCGCTTTCGCAAGCTATGGCCTGCCCACGGGCGCCTGCCCAGGGGGCTTTACCCAAGGAACCTGTCACGCATCCAGCTCCCTGGATAAGGTCAAAGCCGCTTGTTTGAACAAGGCCTCTTGCTCAGTAGCAGCGAGCAACGCCGTGTTTGGCGACCCCTGTAGCGGCCAGTTCAAGAAGCTCGCCGTCGTCTATACCTGTAGCGGAGGCACCTCCGGAGACAACTGTCCGAACGACCCCAACAAGACCGAGCCAGGTCTCTGCGGTTGTGGTGTTCCAGAGACGCCGAATTGCGGGCAATCGGGAGTGGTCAATGCAGAGGATGTAAAATTTGTAAAACCAAGTAACAATGGCGGGCCGGTTGTTTCCCCGATATTTGGATATAACTGGACAGAAGGTCGGACCGCCGACCGTCTTGAAGAAGGTAAAAACTGGTATGAATGGCCCATCTATGATCACAGCGAAGGGCAGAAGATCATGGACCGGAACACGCCTGAATACTGGGACACGTTTGTCGATGAATTATTGCTCGCACGGACAACGGTGATTTCCTTCCATCATCGTGGTGCAGTGATCGGCGATATGCATGTCAGTCATCTCAAGAAGTTTTTTGAAGCATGCGACCGCGCTGGTGTTCGCAACATGTTTAAGATCTCGTATTTTGAGGATACTGGAATGCACGGAAGCAACCTCAAGTATTCTTCAAATGGCGCGACCGGGAGCAAAGTTGACTGTGGTAATGTTAAACATCAGGAATACGTCTATCTCGATTACTATAAACTATTTTTTGACACAGTCCCCAAAGACATGTGGTACACGCACAATGGACGCCCGGTGATCAGCGCATGGAATTTGCTTGATGCTGGTTTTACCAATAGAAGTAAAGCAAGTGAGATGCTCAATTATTGTGCCAATCGGTTTGAAAAAGACTTCGGTGTAAAACCGCTCTGGATTTTACAGCAAAACTGGTTTGAACAGGACAGCCGATTTAATAATGCTTCGTACGTCTTGGGAAAGCATGACTGGAAGTCAAAGTATTCTAAAGAGTATTATACGTACCGCACGTTCAACAACTATAAGACAGGTGTTCTTGCGCCAGGATACAAACAAGAAATTGGAAGTGTTGTTGATGGCGAGACCTACGAGATGCCTCGGTGGGTGAATGGGAAAAATATGACTCAGGTCGCATTTGAAGATGGGAAAGACGCGGAAATGATTCTTCTGGAAGGCTGGACAAATCTTGTTGAAAGCGCAGGATTCTATCGGAGTGACAAATGGAAGCAACCAACCGAATACATTAATTTGGTTAGACACTATGCTGATCCCGAGCCGGCTTCTCTTCGTTTTCAAGCCGAAGGGGCAGATGCGTTCAGCGACACCACCTCTAACAATACCTTTGGTGAGTACTCCAAAAGAGGTTTGGATGTGGATCGTTATGAAATCAAGGATAGTAGTGGCAAATTAACTGATTCTGGCTGGTATGTAGATGATGTCAAGTCCGGCGAATGGCTGGAATACAAAAATGTCGAAGTGGGAAGTGGCACCTATAGATTTACTGCGCGTATCGCTACCAGTGGCAGCGGCAAAAAGCTCAAACTGGAGCTGCCCGGTGCCAGTGTGATTGAGCTTCCCAACACAAATGGGAAATTCCAGCTGGTACACCTGGGTCAGTTTAATCTGTCGAAGGGAAACCATAATTTGAAAATGAGTTTCCTCACCAGCGACGGCCTCAAAGTTGATTGGTTCTTCATGAAGAAAAGCAACTAAAAGTATGAGCTGGTCGCGGTAGAGACGACCCTTCGCCCATAAGGTTTTAGGCCGCCACCCGCACAGATCGAAAAGCGCGGAGAGGCGATTGCTTTGCTCTCTCCCCCTACCCAAACCCCTGCTTCTGTACTAAACAATACAAATGTCTGGTTTGCCCGCCTACGCGCCCCTGTGGGTCAAGAGCAACTTCTCGTTCCTCGAGGGCGCGAGCCACCCGGAGGAGCTGGTGGAAGAGGCCCATCGCTTGGGGCTGTCGGCTCTGGCGCTCACGGATCGCGACGGCGTGTACGGCGCGGTGCGGGCCCATCTCAAGGCAAAGGAGCTGGGGCTCAAGCTCTTGGTCGGAGCGCAGGTGAGTGTAAAGGACGGCTCGCGGATCGTTCTTCTGGCGCAGAGCCGCGCGGGCTACGGCAACCTCTGCTCTCTGCTCACGGTTGGGCGGCGCCGCTGTCCCAAGGGCTCGTCCGAGGTGACGTGGCGGGAGGTGTGCTTGCACGCCGAGGGTCTCGTGGCGCTGTGGGGCGGCGACAAGAGCCTCATCGCTTCTGATCTTGCGTGCGACCGGGCGGTGTTCGAGCTCAAGGAGGCGTTCGGGCGCCGACTCAACGTTCTTTTGGCCCGGCATCGTCGCGACCTCGAGGAGCCCCAAGAGCGATGGGTCGCAGAGCGCGCGGCGCGGTTCGAGCTGCCGCTTTTGGCTGGCAGCGAGGTGCTGTATCACCGTGTCAGCCGCCGGCCCTTGCAAGACGTGCTCACCTGCATTCGCCATGGCTGCACCTTGGTCACGGCTGGGGAGCGCCTCCGGTCCAATGCCGAGCACGAGCTCAAGTCTCCCGCGGGTTTCTCGCTGCTCTTTGCCGATGCGCCGGCCATGGTCGCCCGCACCCTGGAGATCGCCGACTCCTGCTCGTTTGCGCTCGACGATATTGTGTATCGATATCCTTCGGAGCGGCTGCCCAGCGGGCTTTCGTCCTTGCAGTGGCTGCGCCAGCTCACCTTCGAGGGCGCCGCGGCGCGGTATGGCGGAACCGTACCTGCCGACGTCGAGACCCAGCTCAACACCGAGCTATCGCTCATCGACGAGCTCGACTACCCCGGCTACTTCCTCACCATGTGGGAGATCGTCCAGTTCTGCCGTACGCACGGCATCCTGTGCCAGGGCAGGGGGTCGGCGGCCAACTCGGCGGTGTGCTACTGCTTGGGGGTCACGGCCATCGATCCGGTGCGCATGGGCCTCTTGTTCGAGCGGTTCATCTCGCGCGAACGGGCCGAACCTCCGGACATCGACCTCGACATCGAGCACGAGCGGCGCGAGGAGGTCATCCAGCACGTCTACGAGAAGTACGGCCGCGATCGAGCGGCCATGGTGGCGGTGCACATCCGCTATCGCCCCAAGTCCGCGGTGCGAGACGTGGGCAAGGTCCTCGGCCTGCCCGATGAGACCCTGGATCGTTTGGCGCGGTTGCTCTCGCGCTACAGCGGCATTCCCGGCGAGGTGCTCGAACGCGCGGGCCTCGATCTGGGCGCGCCGGCCCATGCGCGGCTGCTCGAGCTTTCGAGCGAGCTGCTCGATTTTCCCCGGCACCTGTCCATTCATCCGGGTGGTTTTCTCCTGGGTCACGAGCCCGTGCCCACCTTGGTCCCGGTGGAAAACGGCGCCATGGAGCAGCGAACAGTCATCCAGTGGGATAAGGACGATGTCGAGAACCTCGGGCTGTTCAAGGTCGATCTTCTGGCCCTGGGCGCTTTGACCCAGCTTCATTTGTGCTTTGATCTCTTGCGCGAGCACCGGGGCATCGAGCTTTCCATGGCCACGATCCCCGCGGACGACACGGCGACCTTCGACATGATCGGAAGGGGCGAGACCGTGGGCGTGTTTCAAATCGAGAGCCGGGCCCAGATGGCCATGCTGCCGCGCCTGCGTCCTCGCTGTTTCTACGACCTCGTCATCGAAGTGAGCATCGTGCGGCCAGGCCCCATTACCGGTGGCATGGTCCATCCGTACTTGCGGCGCCGCAATGGCGAAGAGGAGGTGACCTATCCGCACCCTCTTCTGCGGCCCGTGCTCGAGCGGCAGGTGATGCGGCTCGCCGTGGTGGCGGCCGACTACACCCCCGGCGAAGCAGACCAACTCCGGCGCGATATGGCCGCGTGGAAGCAGGCCGGACGCATCGAGCGGCACCGCACACGGCTCATCGAGCGCATGTGCAAAAAGGGCATTGAGCTGGAGTTTGCGAATCGGGTGTTCGAACAGATACGCGGCTTCGGCGAGTACGGCTTTCCCGAGAGCCATGCCGCGAGCTTTGCCCTCATCAGCTACGCCACCGCGTACCTGCGCTGTCACTATCCGGCCGAGTTCTGCTGCGGCCTGCTCAATGCCCAGCCCATGGGGTTCTACACGCCGGCCACTATCGTGGAGGACGCGCGGCGGCTGCGGGTGGAGGTGCGTCCCGTGGATGTCCAGCGCAGCGAATGGCACTGCACCTTGGAGTGCGCCGCCGAGCCCAACGAGGCTCGCCCCTTGGCCCTGCGCATGGGGCTGCGCACCGTGAGCGGCCTCGGAAACGGCGACTTCGAGCTCATCGCCCAAGCCAGAAAAACAGCGCCGTTTGCCTCTCTCGCCGACCTGGCTCGACGCACCCGGATCGATGCCGGAGCCCTGCAGCGTCTCAGCGAGTCCGGCGCCCTCGAATGCTTTGGTCTGTCGCGGCGCAAAGCCCTGTGGGACAGCCGCGCCGCGGCCCGCGATCGAGGCGACGCTCTCGTGCTCGAGCGATCACAGGTCGATATCGCACTGAGTCCCTTGTCCGAGTTCGAGACCATCGCCTGGGACTATGCCGCCTCGTCCCACAGCACCAGAGGTCACCCCATGGGTCCGCTGCGTCGAGAGCTCCAAACGCTCGGCCTGCGCTCGGCCGAACAACTTCGCCGCTTGCCGGACAAAGCCTTTGCCCGCAGCGCCGGGATCGTCATCTGTCGCCAGAGGCCGTCCACCGCGTCGGGAGTCACCTTCATGACCCTCGAAGACGAAACCGGCTTCATCAACCTCGTGCTGTGGAAGGACGTGGCTGGCAAGTACGAGCTCCTCGTCAAAACCGCGTCCTTGCTGGCTGTCGAAGGACAGGTGCAAAACAAGGACGGCGTGCTGCACATGATCGCTCGAAAGCTGTTCGTACCCAAGCTCGAGCTTCGCCCGCCACAGGTGGGCAGCCGGGATTTTCACTGAAGCGGGCACGGAAACTGCCCGCGAGTGTCTGTCAGCGATTCGTCGTCGGCCATGTCTCCAGGCGCGTGAGCCAGTCCCGGAAGTGCGGGCATTCTCTTCGGATGGGGTCGAGGCCGATTTCCAGTATCGCTAGGGTTCCCAGAAGAGGCTTCTGATAGCCTTTCACCAACCCTTCGACCCGCTTCGAAGGCGCAGTGACCGGCGAGTCGTTGATCTCCTCTGGAGTTCCGAATTCATCGCGGATGGCCTGCAACCGAGGGTGCAATTCGGGATGGCCGATGCCACGGCTGAACGCGGCGCAGTCGCTGAAAAGCAAGGCCTCGAACTCGTGCATCATGACGAACGGGATGAAGCGGTTCGGGTTGAAGCCGCGCCCCATGGCGCTGTCGATGTCTTTCTCGAGAGCTGTTTCGACCGCATTCGCCTTCTGTGAGAAGGCCATGCGCCCCGCCGCGCTACGCCCGGGCCAGGCCTTGTCGCCTGTCTGCGGCAGCGCGTAGTAGTCTACCATTGTGGTAGCCAGACACCCTGGGTCTTCTTTGAGGTGGTTGAGGATATCCTTACGGACAGCGCTCCACGCTCTAATGCCGCCGCGCCGATTCCGCTGACGTGAATTGCCGACGAGGCGGGCGCTGACGCTCGAGGCGCCGAGACGGCAGAGATGCGGGGCGAGCACCTCGTTCACGAAGGTCTCTTCCGTCTCGCCTTCGACGTGAATCAGGATCCGCGACATGAGGTTCACTCTCCCCGTGGGCGGCCGCCGAACTCGTTCTTCTCCCAGAGCTGTCCGAGGCTGTAGTCCTCGAGCCACGTCTCGAGCGACGCCGATTCGAGCCGTTTGAGTTGCGTGCCGCCATCGATCCTCTCTGCGACGAGCACGTCCTCGGGCTCGAAGTTGTCAAGTAGGAGGGGTGACTGCGTGGATACGATCACCTGCGTTTTCACGGATGCCTGCTTTATCAGAGACGCGAGCAGTGTGATGGCGTACGGGTGCAGACCGAGCTCCGGCTCATCCACGAGGATCACCGACGGCCTGAGCGCCTCGGGTTGCAGGAGCAGCGTTGCGAGGGCGATGAACCGCAGTGTCCCGTCCGAGAGCGACGCGGCGTCGAAGTAGGCGTCTGAGCCGCGGTGCTTCCATTCGAGTCGAATCGAATCCGGTTTCAGCCGGAGAGGTTCCAATTGGAAGTCGTCGAAGAACGGCGCTACGCGTTGAACGGTACGGCGGATGAGGTCGTATGCGCTCTCGTGTTTCTCGTGCAGGAAGTAGAGAAATGCCGACAGGTTCGCACCGTCCGGCCGGAGATAGCGATTGTCGTTCACGTCGCACGTCTTCTTCATCGGAGAAAGGAAGCCTGTATCGTGAAAGTGGTAGAGCCGCCAACGACCCAGGTGATCGCGTACATGCTTGCCGATGCCCTTGGCGACTTGCTCAGACGCCAGGGCGCTAATGCCAGCCTCTTTCCCGGGAGTGGCTGACAATTTTTCCTCATTGGGTTTTTTAGGATGACGTTTTTTGTCCCAAAAGTAGACCCATTCGGATTGTGGGACTAACTCATCTGCCGTTGTGGGCGCAAGGTTGATTTCGTATTGGTTTTTCTCATTCTCAAACGAGATGCGGATGACGAGGTTCTGGGTCGTCTTCGAGCCGAAGTGCAGGATCTTGTCCGCGCCGTTGGCCTTGGCGACGTAGTCGTGAAGGCGTCCTTCCCTGATCGCGTGGAGGAACGAGAACACGCCGATGAAGTTCGACTTACCAGACCCGTTCGGGCCGATCACGATGTTGATGTTCTCGAGCTTCAGCTTCTCGATCGCACCGATACTCTTGAAACCCCTAACGGTGATGGTGTCGAGCTCTGGCATGTTCCATTCTCGCCAATAGTCGGTGTTTGGCCCAACGCTCCCTGTACCTCAATAGCATGAAGTGTAGGGTGCAGGACAAGCAAACGCCTATCTTGCGCTATCTGCCTGCGCTCGGCCCAGCAGCTTTGAGTCACCTTTATGACCCTCGAAGACGAAACCGGCTTCATCAACCTCGTGCTGTGGAAGGACGTGGCGGGAAGGTTCGAGCTCCTCGTCAAGACCGCGTCTCTGCTCGGCGTCGAAGGCCAGGTGCAAAACAAGGATGGCGTGCTGCACGTGATCGCGAGGAAGCTGTTCGTACCCAAACTCGACTTGCGGCTTCCTCAGGTGAAGAGCCGAGATTTTCATTAGATAAAAATTTTTAAGTGGAGATCTCCTGGCAGGCAGGTATGTCACCTCCGATTTGACAGCAGCGTGCAGTTTCGCCACGGTGGAAGAGAGGATCGCGGCGAAGCCTAGAGGCCGCGAGAGGTGCCGCATGATTCGCAAGCTTCACATAAAGGGCTTCAGGCTGCTCAGGGACGTGACCATAGAGCTCGAACAAGGCGTTCCGACAGTCTTCATCGGTCCCAATGCCTCGGGGAAAAGCACGGTCATTGAGGTGCTGCACTTCCTTAAAGCAGCAGTGACCTCTGGCCTCGGCAATGCGCTCACTGCTCAACGCGGAGGGCTCGATCTCGTCCGCACGCGAGGTCTGGCGCGGATGCCTTTGTCGATAGAGGTCACGCTCAATCCATCCGAAGGATTTGCCATAGAGCAAGATCGGGCGCCCTTGGTCTACGGTTTCGAAGTCGTGCCCAGTGAATCGGGACAACCTATCGTCACTCGCGAATGGCTCGACAAGTACAGCCATGGTCTAACCAAGAAACCTCTCAATCTGCTGATTCGGAGCGACTCGACCGGACCGGCCAAGCTGAAGAATGTGTTCACCACAAAATATGACGAAGTGCAGATTCCCTCGGGGGAGCTGGCCTTTGCCGTCGTTCGCCATCCTCATTATCCGACCTTCGAGCATCTTCGGGCTGACTTTACTCAGCTCGCGGTGTTTCCCGGTTTCGACGTCCGTCCGCGCTGGGCGCGAGAGGGGGCAACCGACGATGGTTTATCTCCCCGTGAGCGATCCATCATCGATGTCGCTGACGGGCTCGACATGTTGGGGCGCAACATCGCCAACGTTCTTTACCGTATGCGGGAGGAAAGCCCTGTCCGTTTCCGCGAGCTGTCCGAGCACTTCCAAGCGGAGTTCCCTTTCGTAAAAAGCCTCTATTTTCCTCCCATCGCAGGAGGCGGTCGGATTCAGCTCGCCTGGGAAGACACCCGTTTTCCCGGCGATCGCCTCTACGCAGAGCAGATGTCCGACGGCATGTTGCTGTTTCTCTTGTTGCTCGCCGCGGCTTCGCCACGCACGGCCAAGCCGCTCTGTCTGGCTTTTGACGAGCCCGACGCGCACCTCCATCCATCGGCGGAGAGGCGGCTCGTGCATCTCCTCGAGCAAGCAGCGGCGCATCAGACGGTCATCGTCACCACGCATTCGAGTTCTCTTCTCGAACATCTGAGCGACCCTGCCCGCAGCATTCGCGTTTGTCGCGCCGGAAGCAGCGGAGCGGTCCAGGAACCGCTCGATGCCGATCGGCTCGCAGCTTGGCGCGATCAGTATTCTCTGTCGGATCTCAGGCTCCGCGGTCATCTCGATCTCAGCAATCAGGATAAGGAAGAACCATGAGCGGAGCGCATGAACCCAGGGTCAGGGTCCTCTTGGTTTGGGAGGACCAGTATTGCGAGAAGCTGCATCTCCTGCTGAAGCGCTCCGTCAGGCACTGCTGCGCAAAGGCACGAGTCGAGTTCGTGAGGGACTCGTCGCGGGGCAACTCCAACTTTGCAGCGTACGTTCAGCAAGACTGGCCCAAGGCGAGGCAACACGGTTTCGCGCGAGAACCCAAGGTGGACTATATCGTTTGCGTCGCCGACGCTGACTGTGTCTCGACAGTGTGCCCCACCGCTGGGACTCCGCCAGATTATTACCAGGGCGCGCAAGCCTTAGAGACGTGGATGTCTAGCGCAGACGTCCAGTGGACAAAGACTCTGCGCACCGCAACAACCCTTGACCCAGACAGAGTGCACGGTCGGTTTCTGCGCTGGAGCAAGGAGTCTGTGGTGACCGCGTGTTTCGACGTTCCCGAGGCACTCGGAAAGCTCGGCAACTTCGATCAAGAGAAGCTACGTCGCCACCTCGCGCAGTGCCGTCCACATAGGGCAGACTCAAGCCCCGACGAAATGCATATTCACGAGGTCAGGTCTCCCCAAAGTTGCCTGGAGCGCGGATGTGCGAGCGTTGATTTGGCGGTACCCCGAAAGAGCTCGGTGGTCATCGACGATGTCATAGACGCTGCGTCCAAGACTCACATCGCCAAACTGGTCGCGCGACTGCCGGATCTCAGGATGCTAAGCCACTTCGTTGCGGAGTTGGCCCAGGCCCACGAACGGTGCTGAATCACCTTCTCGACAACGAGTATGACCCATGACTTTCTACCAATCCATTGCTGCTGCGTACGACTTCATCTTTCCGCTCAACCCGGCCCAGTTCGCCTTTGTGCAAACAGCGTTCGAGCCTGCTGGCCGGGTGCTCGACGTGGGTTGCGGGACCGGCTCCCTCTCCATTGCCCTGGCTCAGCATGGAGTGCCTTGCCACGGCATCGACCTCGAGCCGGCGATGATCGAGCGCGCCTCGAAAAAGGCCCAAAGCGCCGGAGTCGCCGAGGTTCGGTTCGAAGTCGCGGAAATGAGCGCGATCGGCGCTGATTATCCAGTGCCTCGCTGCGACGCCATTGCGTGCGTGGGCAACACCCTGGTGCATCTGTCGAGAAACAGTCTCACCTCTGCGCTGCGCGGGTTTGCTGAGCATCTGCCACAGGGTGGCAAGCTCGTCGTGCAAATCCTCAACTACGACCGCATCCTCGACGGACGCGTGACCTGCTTGCCGCTCATCGACAACGAGCAGGTGACCTTTGTGCGGACCTACGGGTTTGACAACCTGCCCGCGCATCTTTCGTTTCACACCGAGCTCCTCCTCAAGGCCACGGGGCAAAGGCTCGAGAACACCGAGCTCCTCTATCCGATAAGGCCTCACGAGCTCGAGGCGCTCGTTCGAGACGCTGGCTTTAGCGACGTACAGCTCCACGGAGGTTTCGACAGCAGCCCACTTTCGCGGGAGAGCTACGCCTGCGTGCTGGCAGCGCTGCGAGCTTAAAGTTGCGAGGCCTGGGCCGAATGACTCTGAATCGTTTTTTAAGGCCCCTCTCAAATGAGCTCTTTTACATATTACAGATCCCTGGACCAGGAGGAGGAACCTTCTTTGGCAGTGACGGTTCCGACGCATTTCGCAATACCGCCCGATTTTTTGACGCGGAACTCGAGAAGCTCGATCGCGTCTCCGGACTCGAGTCGCTCGAGGCGGATTTCTTCGGTTTCGTTTCTATTGCCTTGGGTGACCGTCAGCTTGATGTTGACGTTGATCCACGGGAAGAAGTTGTCGTTTTGCAAGCTGAAATTGTCGTAAATCCAATCGGGGTCCATGTTGCACTTCGGCTTGATGTCGAAAAACTCCCGTTTGATGGTCTCGTTTTGAAACTCGGATTCGCGCTTGATTTTGTCGAGGGGGATTTTCTCGTCGTACACGGCCAGCCGGAGATATCGATGGATCGCTTCCCGGAGCTTTGGTTGGAGAATGGGGTTGTCCTCGAAGTGCATGGACATAAAACCAGCGACATATACGGAGGGTTGGCGGTCGAGCATCGACCCCAAATCGAGACGGGGTTTGTATAATTCCGTAGCCGAATCGGCTGGGACGGCGGTCGCGCTTTTTTTTATCATGGGTATGCGCGCGGCAGCGGTTTGGGCCGCACGGGTATTGCCGTAGTCCTGCAACACTTTTTCATACAGCACGAGAGCCGTCTCGTTTCGTTTGATGGTTTCCTGTTCCTGCGCCAGGGCGAGAAATTCCGATGCGCGATTTTCCGAATTGTGGGGACGATAAGAAAAGAGATAGAGCAGGGCGAAGAACACGACGTTGCCGATGACGATGAGGCTGTACTTCTCCCAAGAGTGAAGGATTTGTTCTTTTTTAGGAAACAGCCGCATTCTGGGTTCCTGTTCGAGTGGGGAAAATTCCGTGTTTGCAGGGGTCGGCCTTGGCTATTTTTTCTAGTCAGTGATCTGAAGTAAGTCCTTGGAGGTGACCTGGGGCTGATTGCCGACCTTGAGGCGAATTTTCCCGCGTTTGACGCCCGTTGGCACCGATATCATCACCAGGTCCGGCACCACTCCTATGACCTCTGCCGGCACATCGCCGACCCACGCTTTGACGGTTGCCATGTCCTCACCGAAGTTCGTACCGGTGATCATGATGGTCTCGCCCACGGGTGATGAGGTGGGGTCGAAAGAGGCGAGCGTCGGTACGACCGCGGCATCGATGCCCAGCATGTTGTCCATACTGGGTGGCTGTTGCGGAGCCTTCGCCGGTGCAGAGGGGGTTTTCGAAGGGCCCTGAGCCGCTGAGGGTGCGGCCGGAGCCGCAGGCTGTGCGGTGGGCGAGTGTGCGGCGGCTGACGCCGTGGGCAAAGGGGCGTTCGGCGCGGCAGCCACAGGACGATTCACGGCAAACACGTTCTCGCTCTCGACCTCGCCCCGGTCTTTCACGGCAACCTTGAACGGCGCGTCTGTTGCGCTCTTGGGAATGCTCACGACCAGCATGGTCTCGCTGGAGCCGGGCTCTACTTTCAGTATTGCAGAGCCGTAGGTCACGGTGGTCGCCTTGGCCTTGAGATCG
>JALOQD010000142.1 GCA_025453525.1 Myxococcota bacterium | reverse complement strand
GTGCGGCGCGGACTCAAGAGGATCCGCGATCTGTTCGGTCACGGCGCCCTGGCCATGAGTGGCGTGTGTAGCGACACCGAGCGCGAGACGTATCAGCGCATGGCGCAGGACGCCCACGCCACCCTCGTCGACAAAGCGAGGCGCCGAGAATACGACAGAATCGCCTTTCCCGACGGCTTTCCCCATGCCTTGGTGGGAGGAGGGTCCATTCGCACACCGGGGCTGGCGCAGCGGGTGACGAGGCCCCACGAGACGCTGCCTCGCGTCGAGGTTCCCGGCGATCAGCTCGTCGACGGCGCCTTTCTGGGAAAGGAGCGCCGGCAGCGCGGCATCGAGCTCGTGGATATCTCCAACCGAGCGCGGATCTCTGTCTCCTATCTCGAGGCCATCGAGGAGGAGCGGTTCGACGATCTTCCAGCGGCCGTCTACACGCGCGGGTTCGTGACCGAATTCGCCCGCTTCCTCAAGATCGATCCAGGCCGAGCTGCCTCGGATTTCATGGCTAAGTACGAAGCGGGTCGCAAGCGCTAAAGGCTTGCGCGGCCGATGCTCAGCGTCTCCATAGCGGAAAGCAGCGATTCGTGGACGTGACCGTTGGTGACCACGACGCCTTTGTTCTGGGCCAGGGTCTTGCCCGCTTTCCAGGACAGGGGCTGTCCGAGCACGTCGGTGACGCGACCGCCGGCCTCGGTCACCACGAGCGCGCCTCCCGCGTGATCCCAGATCTTCTCTTGGTAGTCTTGGGATTGGGGCAGTCGTAGATAGGCTTCTGCATCACCTCGGCCCACTGCCGCGTACTTGGCCTGGCTGTCCATGCGCACAGGAGGCGCCGTGATACCGAGGTGCGCGGCGATGCGCTCGGAATCCGAGTGGGACGAGTGAGCGGACTCCACGGACTCGCAGAACCGCAGCTTTCTGACGTCCGCAACCGCGCTGACCGCGATCTTGCGCACGCCGCCCTCGGGCTCCATGGACAGCTCGAAGGCGCCGAGCCCCGCGACGGCAGACAGGAGCACCCCGACGCCCTTGCCGAAACTGGTGGGAAGCCTGGGGCAGGCCAAGACCGCGATCTTGAGCTCGCCGCCCTCGATGAGGCACAAGGAGATGGCGTACTGCTCCTTGCGCAAAAAGCCCTTGGTGCCATCGATGGGGTCAAGGGTCCAGAATCTGTCAGACGGCTCGCCGTTGCCGCGATCGATCCAGTCGCAGATCGCTTCGGGTTCGGCCGCGGGCCGAAGGCCTTGCACCACCTCGATGAGGCGGCGCAGGAGAAGCGCGTTCTGTGGCTTCGTGAGATCCCCCGAGTCCTCCTCGGCGACGATGGAGTCAGCCGGAAAGGCACGGCTGATGGCGCGGCACACGAGGGCTTGACTGCCGTAGTCTGCGATGGTGACGGGGCTTTTGTCTTTCTTGTCCAACGATTCTAGGGTGATTTGGCTCTGGACCGCGGCTGTCAAGACCGCAGCCTCTCGGACAACCCCCAAGGCAACGTCGAGCTCTTTTTTATAGGTCTTTTGCGATTCGGTTTTGGTGGGCACCAGCAGCACCTCCTTCGTGGGCCGGCATCCTAGCGCCTGGCCGCTGCGAGGTAAAGGCGCGCTGCTGGCGCCCCACCGGCAGTCAGTGCATAATCATCGAGTTCTTCTTTGGTTTGTTGTCCATTCGCTTTTTCGCGAGGAGGCACTCGATGAAGCTCGCAAGATCTACCCTGTTGGCGCTCTGCGTTTTCATGCTCGGTCTGGGCCTGGGGTGCGGCAGCAAGAAGCCAAAATCCACGGACACGGGAGACAAACCAGCCACCACGCAAGCCGAGGAGCAAGAACGCGTCGAGCAGGCCAAGGTAAAGCTACAGGATTTTCTCGGCGAGAAGCTTGCGGCCCACATCAAGACGTTGGGCGGCCAGATCGCCAAGCAGGCGAGCTCCAAAATCTCGGGTTCGGCTAAGGTCAACGAGGCTGCCGGAAAGCTCACCAAGGACTTGTTCGAGGATCCGACGATTAAGCCGACGATTGAGAAGATCGCCGACGACGCCACGGGTGGACTTGCCAAGAAGCTATCCCTGGGCTGGAAGGCTTTGACCCATGGAGGAGTGGACCAGTACAAGGCAAAGGTGAAGGAGAAGGCAAGGAACGCCGCTGTGTCGGTGCTCACCGAGTACGCCAAGACCCATATCCTCGCTGGCGAAAAGGGTGGTGAGCTTCTCAAAGGGTTTGGACCGGCGCTGCGGCTCACCGGTGCCGCGTCTGTGGCTGGGTTGCAAGAGAACCTGTCGCCGCGGGTGACCAAGAAGATTTTGGGCATCGCCACGCGCATCGCGGCGCAGTCCGACAAGGCGCAGATCGCGGAGCGCATCGAGGCCTGGCTCGCAGAGTGTGAGTCCTTAACGGCCAAGGAATCCGAAAAGCTCCTAAGCGGTATGTCCCAGCTTCCGGCGTTCGAAAAGGCTGTCGTGGGTCTCGCGGTCGAGGTGCTCGGCCATCCCACTACAAAAAAGGAGCTCGTGATCGCATTTAGGGCCATGCTCGCCGACGACAAGGTCCGGCAAGCCATTACCAAGGTGTACGAAGACGCGTCTTTCAACCAGAGCGAAGACCGGATTAAAGCGGATATCGAAGCGACGCTGGCCATTGCATTGGTCCAAGAAGAGCTTTACGGGGCGCTCGCTCGCCTGACGGGCGCGCCGGGCGCCGGTGGAATCATGTCCCGCCATGTGGGCCTCATCGCCGAGGACCCGCGCTTTGCCGCCATGGTCGAGGAGTTTACCTTGAATGTCCTCGAAGGCTGTGGTGACCCAGTGCTCAAGTGAAGGAAGGCAATTCCAGCCGGATGCTCGTTCCGCCAACGCTGTGCGACGGCGACAAAATCGCCGTGGTGGCGCCTGCCGGTCCGGTGGACGAGGAATCCCTCGAAAAAGGGATTGGGCTGCTTTCCCAGCGCTTTGAAGTGGTGCGTGGCTCGGCCCTGCTCAGGCGAGCTGGCTTTCTCGCGGGCACGGACGACGAAAGACTGGGAGACCTCGCGCAGGCGCTGGCCGATCCCTCCATCAAGGGCGTGATCGCGGCTCGAGGAGGCTATGGCACGACGCGGCTGCTCGATAGGCTCGAGCGCCTGGGTCTCCCGGCTTGCCCCAAGTGGATCGTGGGATGCTCGGATGTGACGGCCCATCTCATGACCGCCTTTTGCCGGCTGGGCATGGCGACCATTCACGGGCCCATGGTCGCGGGATTGTGGCGGACCGAGTCGGCGGATGTCGAAGAGCTGTTTGGGCTCCTAGGTGGCGTGTCGGATCGCCCCGACCAAGAGCTCTCTCCCGTCTTCCCCGGCTCCGTACGCGGCCCGCTGTTGGGAGGCAACCTCACGGTCCTCGCCCACCTCGTCGGCACCTTGGACAAAGAGCGTTTGCGCGGCGCTATCCTTCTTCTCGAGGACGTAGGCGAGGCTCCGTATCGCTTGGACCGCTGCTTTGTGCAGTTGCGGCGCGCTGGCTGGCTCGAGCAGATCGGAGGGGTGGTGATAGGCGAGCTCGGCAGTGGCGAGCCGGATAAGTACGGCGTCAGCGCCATTGAGGCCCTGCGACTGCAGCTGAGGGATCTCCAAACGCCGAGTGCTAGCGGCTACCCTGCGGCCCATGGAGCCCGCAATCGACCGTTCGTCCACGGCGCAGAGGTGACCTTGGAAGTCGACTCCCGGGCCGCGCGACTGGCTTTTTTCAGCCTTGTTAGATGACCGGAGGGTGGGTTGCGGGCTTTGGCTTGGGCTCTTCCTTGGCCGCTGGAGCAGCGGTTTTGTCGGCTTGCGGCTTGGGGCCCTTGGGGCCCTTGGTGCCCAAGTAGAGGTCCTGCAGCGCCTGCCCAGCGTCTTTGACTCCCGCTTTCGGTGGATCGCCTTTGCAGCCCTCGGCGATGATTGCCCCCTTCGGGCAAGAGCCCTGGCTGAACCCGGCATCTTGGCAGGCCTTGTCTAGGGAACGCTGCCGCACCGTGTCACGGCTCTCCTCCTTGGTCTGCGCGTACACCCGTTGGCAGGACGCGAAACCCTTGGGCCCCATGACGCACACTCGGCACCAGTCGGCGTCGGGCGCGGGCTTCTTGTCCGGGACCGGGACGGTTTTTACAGCGGGTGCTGGCGCAGGGGCGGTGTCGCACTGCGGTGCTTCGGCTTGCGAATGGCACCCCCCAAGGAGGAGAAGGGCTAGGAAATACAAGAGAGCCTGAGCGCTCGCGATGGCGTTCTTCATACAAACTCCTTCGAAGCCTCGATCAAGGCAGGGGCCACTCCGAGTCTTCTTTCTCTATGAGGCTATTCGTCATGCAACCGGGAAAAATGAGGCGCACTTGAGTGCCCTGGCCTGGCGTGGACGAAAGGTCGATCGCGCCTCCATGGTCTTCCACGATGCGGCGCACCACCGACAGTCCCAGACCTATTCCCGATGGCTTTGTGGAGAAGAAAGGTTCGAATACGCGCGATTGATGCTCTACCAAAATGCCATTCCCATTGTCCCGAACACTCACCACGACGCCATTGGGCTGGCCGGCAAGACGGGACCATTCGATGCAGATACGCCCCACACCAGGCTTGACTGCGGCCAGAGCATTGCGAAAAAGGTGCTGCACCGCTCGCTGGAAAAGGTCTGGATCGGCGAGCGCCTCCATCTCCTCGGGTTCTCCGTGAGTGGTGATCCCGATGTCCGTTGGATAGTCGCTGGACTTGGCCTCTAGGCGAAGCACTTCCGCGACTGCGCTTTGGGGTCGCATTTCTTCGATGCGAGGCATGCGAGGCCTGGCGAACTCCAGCAGCGCGCCGATAACCCGATTCAGCCGAAGAGACTCTTCCTCGGCGATCTCGAGCAAAGTGGGCCAAAGTCGCTGCGAGCCCGCCTACGGCTCCTTGGCTCTCAGAGCGTATGAGCTGCTCCTGGGCGCTGATGAGCTTGCGATAGGACTGCTGAAGGTCGGAAAATAGCCTGGCGCCCGCCACTGCAGAGGCGAGTTGTCGCGCTGCATTGGCAAAAAGCTTGAGCTCCATCGGGCTGAACGGGTCTGCGGCTCGCTCGGCGAGGATTGCCCCGAGCCATCTGCCATGCTGGATGAGCGGGGCCAGCGCGAGCGGTCCCTCGAGCTCGTCCTTTGAGCGAACCGTTTTCTCGGGTAACTCGGCAGGGCAGAGAAAGGCGCGCGGCTGCGCAGACTGCCCGGAATCGGCCAACTGCTCGAGATCCATTCCGGGGGAAGAGCGCAAACCGAAAATCCACTCCTGCTGTTTTTCAGACGGTTGGAGGGCTTTCGCATGAACCAGGCCAATGACGACGCGCCGAGCGCGTAAGAGGCTCGCCAGCGGATCGAGCGCGTCCTCGCACATCGTCGAGACATCGGGGCTGTCGAGCAACGCGCCTGTGACTCGGTAGAGCTGATCGAGCTTGGCGAGACATTCGAGATCGTCGGGCGTTTGTGCTGCCTGGACGCTTTGCGTTTCCTTGAACACAGTCGCCACTCCTAAGCGCCTCACTGGGCGCAAGAGCCCTAGAAGTTGCCGAACAGTTGGGTGATCTTGGTGTCCAAGGCCACCGCGATCTTGTACAGCGACGAAATGGAGGCCGAGCTCTCGGCGCGCTCGATTTGGGACAGGAGCGAAACAGACAGCGAGGTGCGCCGCGCCATTTGCTTCAGGGTCAGGGCTCGCTCCTTGCGCAGGGCACGGATGGTGCTGCCGATGACCTTGTGAAGCTGCTCCTCTGGATTGCGGGCCAGGCCTTTTCGTTTCAATACCCGGTCGATGACGTCTCGGAATTCGTCGGGATTGAACGGCTTTTTGATGTAGTCGACCACGTCGAGCTTCAATGAAGCCACGGCGGTTTCCAGGGAAGGATATCCGGTGAAGATGATGACTGCTAAGTCGTCATCGATCTTTCGAATATGGCGAAGCAGCTCGATGCCGTCCATCTTCGGCATCATGAGGTCAAGGATCGCGAGGTGATACCTGCCTGTCTTGACCTCCTCGAGGGCCGCTTCGGAACTGGTCATTGTTTTTACATAAAAGCCGTCCCTCGAAAGGAAGGTCTCCATGTAGTCACAAATTTCGCGATCGTCGTCGACGATGAGAATGCCGACCTGGGTCGTCAGGTTGGTCATGCTAACTCCTTTCCCCGGTCCAGACCGATGAGGCGGTTTCGATTTTTCATTTTGTCGGGGCGAGAGGATTTGAACCTCCGACTCCTTGGTCCCGAACCAAGTGCGCTACCAGGCTGCGCTACGCCCCGAGAGAAGGCTTTGTGAAGCCCTCTTTTTAGTTTCTCTCGATTACACTATGGCTTAAACAACGTCAACTGATTTGTCCTCGTAAAGCGGTGGTTTTGGCTGCTGTTTTTCCTAGGGCATAGAGCCTGTTGCGCTTGCAATGCCAAGGCAGAACCCGACGCGTCGGCGCTCGCCTCCAACGCCTTCTGGGCGGCGATCCAGGCCTCGCACAAGGCAGAATCGAGGGACAAGGCCCTTGCCGCAGCGCGCTGCGCATCTGGAGTTCGCCCGCACGCGAGAAACGCCAAGGCGGCTCTGGCCCACAGACCTGCATCGTCGCTTTCGAGCTCGAGGGCTTCGTCGAAACAAGAGCAGGCGAGCTCGAAGTCGCCCCGCTGCAAAACGAGCTCGGCTTCGAAGGCTCTAGCGACGGCGGCGACGGTGGGCCTCCGTGCAGGGGTTACGGTGTCTTGCGGCCCCAAAGAGACGAGGTCGCGCAGAGAACGCGGACCAGGGGCGCAACTGGCGAAAAAGGAAATGGAGAGCAGAATCTGAAAGAGCCTCCGCGATCCCTGTGCTGTGCGGTGATTCATCGACTCCAAAAAAAACCCCGGTGCTCATGAAGCACCGGGGCCGTTGTGACTAGCTTATTGTTCGGGCTTGCCCGATGCCATTTCTACCAGTCGTCGCCACCGCCGCGGTTGCCGCCGCCGCCATAACCGCCACGGCCGCCGCCGTGACCACCGCGGTTGCCACCGCCGCCGCCGCCGCCGCCGTAACCGCCACGACCACCGCCGCCGCCGCCACGACCACCGCGGCTGTCAGAACGCTTGTCCTGGGCTTCGTTCACGGTAATCTCGCGGCCGTCGAGGCTGCTGCCGTTCATTTCGGCGATCGCTTTGTCAGCGGCAGCTGGGTCCTCGAACGTCACGAAGCCGAAGCCGCGCGAACGGCCGGAGTCTCGGTCGGTGATCACCTTGGCTTCGGTGATCTCGCCGAAACGCGAAAAGGCCTCTGCGAGGTCGCGGTCGGTGGTGTTCCAGGACAGGCTGCCTACGAATAGCTTCTTCATTTCCCTCTCCGTTGGTGCTTGCGGCACCCTCATCATCAACCGGCCGGATCCTTCCCGGCCGACAAGGAGAACTCTTTTCCTTTGGGTTCTCCAGTGAACATTTGCCGTTCTAGCACGCATTGGTCCGCAGATCGAGATCCATTTATTCTTTCTTTTTGGGGAAAAGCGGAAAAAAGGAACAGTTTGACTCATCGTTTGTTCAGTTAAGAGGCGAAAAACCGAGGATCTGCCAGCAATTTCTATGGGGGCCATCGTCGGCGCGATCCAGTGCATTATTCTATCGTTTTAAAGATTCACCGAGCAGGAGTTGTCTGTTTTTCTCGTTCGTGAGGTCGGCGAGCTGCGATCTGGCTCTCTCATCGCTCGGGTCTATGGCGGCGATCTTGCGCAGGGCGTCGATGAGACTCGCCTCGTCGCCTTGGGATTTGGCGAGGTCGGCGATGCGCCACAAGTAGTTTGTGCGGGCGCCGTCGATGCTGTGGGCATCGCGCAGTTTGGACATGGCAGTGCGAATATTTCCAGAGGCCAGCTCGAGCTCGCCTTCGAGGGCATAGCCCGCGGCCCTGGCCTGAGGAGTATCGGCGAGATTTCGGAGCGTAGCGGCGCACTCCAGCGCTCCTTTGCGATCGCCTGCTCGGAACTTCGCCCAAGCGAGCTGGGCGAGCACTCCCGTGTGACGCGGCTGCGCAAGCGCCTGCTTTTCGAGAGTCTTCACCGCGTCAGCGTGCTCTCCGAGCGAGGCATGCAGCTCCGCGTCGAGAAGCGCTCCGGCAGCTTCTTGTCCGGGGAGACGAGCGAGAGCACGAACCGAGGCGAACGCCTGGTCCATATCGCCGCTCGCAGCTTGGCGCCGCGCACTTCGAGCCAGGGAGCGGGGAGCATGTGGATCGAGGGCGAGAATAGCCCTATCTGCTTTTGCGGCCTCTTCGGTGAGGTTGCGCTGCGCAAGAGCATCGGCGAGGCTGGGCCAAAGCTCTCGCCGTTCCTCGTCGGTGACGGCTATTTGGCTCGCGTCCTCGAACTTGGGATATCTTTCGACCAGGAGATTCGCGATGCGCGGCACTAGATGAGGCCCGTAGCGCCCGGCGAGGCGCAGCTCGAGCAGCCCCTGGGACATCCTTCCTGCCCGCAGCAACGAAAATCCCACGTACAGATGTGCGGCCGCGTTGTGCGGCGACAACTCGATGGCCCGGGAAAGCCATGGCAGTGGATTGCCCTCCCTGCGCTGGTACAGGCGAATCCCCGTGACGAGTGGCACGAAGGCGACGGCCGGATGGCGCGACAGGGTCTCTCGCAGGGACACTCTGGAAAACGCCTGCGAGTCAGCTTCGCGATAGGCCAGGTGAAAGCGCCGTTCTTCCTCGTCCACCGTTTTGCAAAGGACGAGGAGCGGTACGAGCGCGCAAACGCCCGCTGTCAAGCCGGCAAAGGCAAAGGCCAGCTGGCGCGGCAAGCGCACCATTTTTTCATTCGGCTCGACCGTGGCCCGCAGACCGCCGAAACGAAGGACGCAGAAGCACGCCGTCGCGATCACCGCGACGCCAGCTACCTCGATGGAGAAATCCACGAGGTTGTGCACGCCGAATGCGACGATGGCCGAAAGCGCGGCGGCGCGACTGGGCCGCGTTGGAATATCGCGAAGCTCCCGAACCATCACTAGGAGGAATGCGGCGATGGCCGCGGTGCCCACGACGAGTCCGAAGTCCGAGAGGAGCTGCACGACGAGGTTTTCGGCGTGGGTGGCCGTGGACAGAGAAACCAGCGGATCATAAGCGGCGAACGCCACCCAGAACGCGCCCCGACCGACGCCAGTGGTCCAGAAGTCGCGGATGAGGGGAGCCGCAACGCGGGCCATGTCGATTTTGGAAACATCACCGCTCATGAACTCCCCAACGATGGTGTCTTGGGCCACGAAGAACCCAAGGCCAAGGGAAGCGGCGAGCCCGAGCGGCGCCCAGCCCAAGTTCGCGGCGATCTCGCCTGTCCGGGACTGCCGCGATCGATGCAGCCTTCGCAGCACCACGAACAACAATTGACCGATCACAAACGCGGCGATTCCGCCGCGAGAGAAGGTGAGCAGCAGGGCGCCGCCGATGAGGGCTGAGCCGACAATAGCCAGAGTGCGGTGGGTGCGATCCTGTACTTCCAACGCTAGACCAATGGCGATGGCTGTGCCCATCCCGAGCAAGGCGGATAGGTGATTCTCATTGAGAAGCGGTGCGCTCACCCTGCCCGATGAGGCGTACAGTGCCACATGCAAAGGTTTGTAAATTCCATAGACGAGGTCGAGCATGAGCACGCGGTGAGCCAAGAGCACCGCGGCGCATAGGGCGCCTGCGACGGCGATGAGAACGGAGATGTACCTGCTGCCCTTGTAGCGGATCCACGCCTGGCAGGACCAATAGACGCAGAGATAGAGGCACTGTTTCACGAGCTCGGTTGTCGTGAGCGAGACGTCCAGGGACAGCGGCATGAAGGACGCAGCCTTGTCTCCGAGGGGATGAAGGGCGCGAGACCTCACCTCGTGCACCGCTGGATTGAGGAGCTCGACGAGCCCGCTGGGCAAGGGCACGATCTGCAAAGCCGTGAACGCGCAGAGTCCTAGAAGGACGAAGGACACGATGTCGAGCCGTGGAGAATGCAGCTTGGGGTGGAGGAGAACCGAAAACAGCGTCGCCGCGCCGCAGAGTGCCGCGCCTGCGAGCAATGGCGCGTGTACAGCGCCGAGGCAGAGTGGCGGAGCGAGCAGTGTGAAGCCCAAGAGGGTTTGGACGATGCGATCGCTAGATATCGTTTTTGAGTGGCTAACAGAGCTTCTTCCAACCATGATGCCTGCTCGCGTTGGTTTGCCGGCCACAGCGCAGGGTGGCCTTGAAGCGGTCGTGAACGAAATTGTCGAAAGATCCTTGTGCTGTCTATCCCACACGAGGCGCGAATTGGCCATAGACTTCTATTGAAGGATGCACCAGCTTCCCTCTGGCGTGAGATCGAAGTGAAAGTGATTTTGGTGATCGGCGTTTGCGTTTGGGGTGAGCATCACCTGGAACAGCTGTTCCGCGTGGGCCTGGCAGACGAACTGCCGCAGCAGATTTCCCGCGTCATCCAAGTCCATCTGCTTGCAAATCGGTTGCCCTCTCCTGTGGGGAAAGTTGTCGAGCACAGACACCAAAGCACCGCTTCGCAGCTCGAGCCAGCCGATGTCTATGGCCATTCCCCTCGGGTGCTGTGCGCCCTTCTTCGGCGGCTTGCCGGCAGGGCTCGGCCGATAGATCGAGTAGTAAAGAATTTTGCGGACGCCTTGAGCAGCGGCCACTCGCGACAATCCAACGAGAGCGAGCCCCAAGCGGCAGTCGAGGACCTCTTGGGTGCGATCCACCTTGGGCCAGCGCGGCAAGATCTCCACACCTGCGATTGGACCGGAGAGGAGAATGGGCGTCTCGACATGGGGTGTTTCGAAGTCCGGCACTTCGAACTCCACGCCCAGCCTCTTCAGTGTGGACAGGCATTTCCCACCCGCGAGATTGGCCGTGACCGCTGCGAGCGGTACGTCGCCGGACAGTCGGTCGCCTCTGTCCGGCGCAAGGGGAAGCGGCTGGCTCATCGGGATGTCTTCGACGCGCAGTTTTTGAGCGATGAGCGCTTCTAGGGCGCTGGTGTCCAATGGAGGTTCATCGGAGTCTGGCTGGGGCGCAACTTCTAGCCGCGGCGCTGGCCCTGGCTCCAGCGCCGCTGTGGGGGCAATGGGCCTTTCCGTCGGCCTCTGGCTGGGTGTGCAGGAAACGAGAAGGAAGACTCCCAGAGGCAGAAGGGCTGAAAGGCCGCGGCAGATCACGGCGAGCTACAGCAGTTTGGCGGCGCGCTCGGCGAGGACCGAACGCTCGCCGCGAGTCAACGTGATGTGCCCAGCGATGGCCTCGTTTTTGAAACGGTTGACAGTGTGCACCAGGCCGTTGTTGGTCGAGTCCACGTAGGGATTGTCGATCTGGAACGGGTCGCCCGTGAGCACGATTTTCGTGTCCTCGCCGACGCGAGTAATGATGGTCTTGACCTCGTGGGGCGTGAGGTTCTGCGCCTCGTCGACGAGGATGAACTGCTTGGGAATAGAGCGCCCGCGGATATAGGTGAGCGGCTCGATATGGATGAGGTCCATGTCGAACATCTCTTGCGTCGAGCGGCCCTGCTTTTTGTTGTCTGCGCCGGCCAGACCGAGCAGCAGCTCCAAGTTGTCGTGAACAGGCTGCATCCAAGGTCGCAGCTTGTCCTCGACGTCTCCGGGCAGAAAGCCGATATCCCTGCCCAAGGGGAACACAGGACGGGAGACGAGCATGCGCTGAAATGCCCTGTCCTCCACCACCCGCTGGAGTCCTGCAGCCAGGGCGAGGAGGGTCTTGCCCGTGCCGGCCCGACCCACCAAGGTCAAGAGCTGCACGCGGTCATCCAAGAGCAACTCCACGGCAAAGCGTTGCTCTTTGTTTCGCGGGCGAATACCCCACAAGGGGTTGCCCTTTCCCTTGAGCAGCCGGATCACACCGGCCTCGGGGTGTAGTCGCACAAGGGCTGAGCCTTGGCCATTGCCGTCATCTGCCACACCGAAGGCGTTGGGGGGATAGGTGTCGCCATTCGTGGGGGGCGGCAAGGGCGCCTGGCCTTCGTCGAACAGTTTTTGCAAGGCCGGTGGCTCGAGGACAAACGTGAAAATACCGCTGTACAGCTCGTCGATTTCGGTGTTCTCGACGAGGTAATCTCGGACTTCGATGCCGAGCGCCGAGGCGCGGATGCGAAGGTTGATGTCTTTGGTGATGAACACCAACGGGACATCCGGGTATTCCAACTTGTTCTCCAGAGCTGTGGCCAGAATGCGATTGTCCGCAGCGTGGGTGGACAGGGCGAACTCCTCAGGCAGCTCTGTTTGGGTGAAGGCCACCCGCAGGTTGCCGCCCGTATCGCCGATGGGCACGCCATCGATGAGTCGCCCGCCGGCGCGTAGCTCGTCGAGCAGCCGGGAGATCTGTCGTGCGTTTCGACCGAGCTCGGACAAATCTTTTTTGAAGTTGTCGATCTCCTCGATAACGTAAATTGGGATAACGACATTATTGTCCGCGAAAGCGAACATCGCGTTGGGGTCGTGGAGAAGGACATTGGTATCGAGCACGAAGTTCTTCTTCATGAATTGCCTTAATTGCCTTTCGGTTCTAGGACCGGCCACTCGAGCCCGGCCTGCACCAGTCTATCGCGCGTGCTGCGGAGCGACCGCTCTCCGAGAGCGTCGAGCCAACCCCGCAGCGCTGCCTGCTCGAGGAAGGCAGCGGCCGGGACAATTTTATCTACCCCGAAGAACGCCCGCCCGAGAAGGGGGACCACCTCGTTTTCGGGTCTGCCCAAAGCCTGGGCTCGTCGAAGCACTCCAATGGCCTCGCCCGGCCGCTCTTTGCGCATCATCAGCTCGCCTAGGCCTTGGTAGAGTAACGCCCCCCACGGGCCTTCCTTCACGTACTGCAAACCTAGGCGATACAATTCCTCTGACCAGCTCTCCCGTTCGCGCCGTTCGAACGCTCTGCCCAGCAGGAGAAGACCCTCGGCGATAGCGTCGCGCTGCTCGGACTCGAGATCTTGGCCGACTTGGGTGCGATGGAGGATGCTCAGCAGCCCGGGCCAGGCCTCGAGGGTGGCGATGACACCGTCCATGTCGCCCAGGGAAGCGGCGGTTCGGGCTTTGTCAACGAGACCCAGATCGAGCTTGAACGGCTGCTCCCATGTGCCGGCGAGATCCCTGCGCACCTTGGCCCGCAGCAGCTCTTCGAACTGGCGCAGCTCGAGAAACGAAAAGCCGCCTTCCGAAAAGTAGCCCACGAGGTACCGCGGAGCCTCTGGGTCGGCGGACGCGACCACGACGCTTTCGATGGAAAGTCCGAACAGCGGGCCGAGCAGCATGATCCGTCCGCCGAGCACCCCAACGGCCTCTTCTGGCTTAATGGGCAGCTCTATGTGAACCGGAGCGCGCGGATCGTGGAGCACTGCTTGCACGAGCCGAACTCTAAATTCGCCGAGCGGCAGCGTTTGGATCGCTTCGTCAGTGACGGAGAACTCTATCGTCGTGTTGGACGGGGATAGAGGATCGACGATGACGCTGCGCAGGGAGAGTCCGAGGATGATCGAGTAAGCCAGGAAGCGCTCGCCGAGGAGCTCGGCGATGCGAGGGAAATTCTCGATGTGGGTAGCGATCTTTTCAAACCATCCGTCCAGCCGAAGTGAGGCGATGCTGACCACTGCGCCGTGACGTTCGAGCAAATCGAGAGCCGCGGCATGCACTGCGGGACCGGCCTGCTTGAGCAGAAGGTCTGCCATGGGCCCGAGCACGGCCTCGCGAGGCAGCTCGGACAACCCGCGGAAGGCAGTGTCCTGCTCCCGGTTCGTGCCTTCTACCAGCTTTGCCAGAAGTTTTTCGGTTGCCTGCCGAATGACGCCTCCTCGCCCCGTACCCGTTAGTAAAGTGTTGGTACCAATGGGGCTTTCGTCAAATCGCCCGTTGGTCGCGAGCGCGATACCAATCGATGGTCTTTAATAGACCATCTTCCAGATCGATTTTGGGTTCAAAACCGAGGAGAGCCCTCGCGCTCGAGATGTCCGGCACGCGCAATTCGACGTCTGGGTGGGGCCAGTCCACGCACGCGACCTCGCACCTCGACCCGGCGAGCGCCTTGACGAGCCGCGCTAGATTGTACACGGTCACGGCCGTGCGCGGGTTGCCGATGTTGAAGGTGTGCCCCACGGCCTGGGGCTTCTCGAGCACGAGGAGCAGCGCGTCGATCATGTCATCGATATAACACCAAGCGCGAATCTGCGACCCGTCATTGTGCACGGTGATGCGTTCTCCCCGCAGGGCCCGAACGACGAAGTGGTGGATCGCGCCTGAGCCCACCTGGCCTGGACCGAAGATGTTGAACGGTCGCACTGCCACGGTCGGTAGGCCAAACTGCTTGTAGCTCACATGGCAGAGGTGTTCGGTGGCGAGCTTGGACACCGCGTAGGTCCAACGCGCTTCACCCACAGCGCCCAGAGACGTCGCGTCTCCCTCTCGGACCCGGTAGGCATAGCGGCCAAACACTTCGGAGGTGGAGAAATCCACCACGCGCTCGATGCCCTGGCAGTCCCTCGCTGCCTCCAGGACGTTGACCATGCCCTTGAGGCAAACGTCCATCGTGAGCCACGGATTGTTCATCACCGTATCCACGCCGGCGATGGAGGCGAGGTGCACCACGTGGGTGGCCCCGCTCATGGCTTGCCGCACTGCATGGGCGTCGCGCACATCGGCTTTTACAAAGGACACGTTCGGGTGCTCGGCGAGCGGGGTTCCGCTCAGCGCGTCCCGGTGCAACGTGTCCAGGATGGTGATGCGGTTGCGCGGCGCGAGCAGCGCCGAGAGCCGCGTGCCGATGAACCCAGCGCCGCCTGTAATGAAGATGTGTTTTCCTTCTAGCATCGGGGGATTGTGAGGCAGCGTCCTTCTGCGGTCAACCGCGCAATGAGAGGGCGAAGTCTGGGGCAGACAGAACGACGGGTCTCCTGGCTGGCACGCAGGGTTTCACTTGTTGGATCGCTTCTCGCTGGGTTTGACACGCTGGCTTTGGGCAATATAGTTAATTTCAAAAAACTCGTCTATTGAGGAGGACACGATAATGATTCCAAGTAATTGGACTGCCAATCGGTCTCGATTTTTTTGGAGCGTAGCGAGCGGTTTTTGCGCGGCCTTGTCCCTCTTCACGATGAGGAGCTCTCCGCTCGCGGCAGAGACCTTCCGTTTTTATTCTCCCCCAAGGGCAGCAGCGCCTGCCGATCGACCTGGGGTCTTCTGCGAGGCGGAGTTGGTGCTCACCGGCCTGTCGGGAAAGACTCCGTACCGGCTGCTTGATTTGAGCCACTTGTCGAGCGGTCCCCTTGGCTCTGGTGAAGTCGATCGTTTTGAAACAATAACGATTCCCGTCTCGACGCTCACGCCCGATAACCATTTTCAACTCGAGACCGCGGGCTCGCTCCTGGCCTACTTGGGAGAGGACTGCTGGGACCAGAAAACCGGCGGTTCGTTCTTCTACCCGACCGAGGATGGCCGGTCGTTCATTGGTACGGAATACGTGATCAACATTCCCGTGCTGAGCGCGAACAATGAGTTCGTCGTGTTTGCCTATGAAAGCGCCTCTGTGACGATTGAGGACACGAGGGGAAACACGGTCGTTAGCCTCGATATGACGGCGAACTCCTATTGGAAACCTGCCAAGCTCGTGGCCGGCAAGACTTATGTCATCCGCTCTACAGGTCATGTCGCCCTTCAGAGCAACGCACTGGAAGGGTATACGAGCGTTCCTGGCCAGCACGTGGATAACCTGACGAGTTGCTACAACAACGGGGCGACGAAACTGCTTTTCGCGACCTGGGATGGAAACGCCAATAACGTCATAGCGGTCACAGCGCAGGGGAATGCCACCGCGACGCTCTGGGACTTGGATGACATCCAAGGCGGGGGGACGAGCATCGCGCTGACCAAGGACAAGATTGTGTATCATGACCTTCCTGGACTGAAGCCAGGGTACTGGATGTTGGAAACCGCCGGCGCGTTGAGGGTGACTGTCCAGGTGGGGTTGGAAGAAGACAAAGCCCTTTTGGGGTATGTGGCTGATGACATCGATTTCAGCGCTGGGTTCGATGCCAAAAATTTCTGGTTCCCCTCGATGACCCAGGGTGGTCACGTGTTCCTGAACGCGAACGATACCACGGTCACTACCAATGGCGCGGTCAGTGAACCGCTGGCCGCCACGAGGACCTTGTTTCTTGCCCCCTTGAGGGATTGGGCGGTGACGGCCGATTTGCCGATCATGATAGAGACGATCGGCGGGAACAAGGTCGATACAGCCACGCAGCTCAATGATTTTGGCACATTCGTCGTTCCGGCCTTTTCCGTGGATAGAAACGCCAATGGCGTGCACGACCACATGGAGGATTTGGACGACGACGGCAATCCCAATGCCTGCGATCTGGACGGCGACGGAGACGGGATTGCGGACAGGGAGGATAGGTGTCCCTATACGACAGGCCCGGACGCCGACCAAGACGGTTGCCCAGATGGGGCTGGGGACGGGGACATCGATGGAGACGGCATTCCCGACAGCGAGGATGCCTGCCCGGATGTTCCTGAAGACTTTGACAATGATCTCGATGGAGATGGATGCCCGGAGACATCGCAGGATAGCGATGGAGATGGGATTGAGAACGAGATAGACAACTGCCCGCTAGTCTACAATCCCGATCAAGCTGATCTCGATAATGATGGCATTGGCGATGCCTGTGATGATGAGAACGACGAGATCATCGCCGGCGTCGGAGCCACAGGCGGCGGGGCAGTGTTCAGCTGCCAAGTCACGGAGGTGGCGACGAGAGCAGCCCCGAAGGCCTCGTTTGGTCTGATTGTACGATTCATTTACGAGTATTTGTTCTCGAGTGATGGGCACCAGGCGCTCGGGACGATGGATGGAGGTAGGTGAGATGCGCAATCGCCGACACACCACCTGGGGAATGACGGAGTGCACAATGAGAAAAGGCCTTGGAGCCACGCTGGTGGCGAGCATCGTCTTGGCGATTTCCCTGCCTGCCCTGACGCAGGATACGACGAGAACGGAACGCGCCTTCAGTGTCCAGAATTTCTTGCTCGCCCCGGGCAATGACAACTACCTGACTCTCGAGGGCGCGACGGTGCCCACTCACCTGCGTTTTCGCCTGGGCGGATTCCTCGGTTATCAATTCAGCCCCCTGCGACTGAGAGCGTGCGCTCGGGTCGACGAAGACAGGTGTGCCCGTTGGGCGGACGACCAGACGGCTCTCATCGCGCATCACACTTCGTTCGAGCTTGTGGGAGCGTTCTCGTTCAATCAAATTCTCGAGATCGGCCTGGCCATGCCGTTCGTGCTCTACCAGGCCGGAGACGATTTGGAGGCCGCAGACGGGTCAGTCGAGGTGGAGGGTCCGAGGCGCGCCACGGGAATAGGCGATCTGCGGTTGCACCTCAAGCTCGACTTGCTCCACGGCTTGTTCAGGTACAAAGGGGACAAATTTGGATTGGCTTTCGTGCCTGTCTTCTCGGTCCCCACGGGCAACGCGGCCATTCCAGACTCGTTCATGGGGCATAAATCG
>JALOQD010000141.1 GCA_025453525.1 Myxococcota bacterium | reverse complement strand
ATCCCGAAAGTCCCGTTTCCGGCATCCTTCTCCAAGGCTGCGGAACTCGGACATCGAATTATCCAACTCAAACAGTCCTCGCCTTTCCGAAGGACGCCGGAAAACTCCCATTTCGAGACGGGAACTAGCGAGGCAGCGGGAAGCTGCGAAAAATTGCGGCTTGCGCGAGCACCGGGCTACAATCAACGGCGCGACGCCCAGTGCCAGTTGTGCACCGGGGCGCCACCCATCGACATGCAAAAAAGCGACGTCTTTAAACTAGTAATCGGAGACGGATGGCGAGCAAGCTGTCCGGCTGCAGGTCACGCGTCCACCTCGGGTGACGCTCTGGACTTCGGACGGCTGCGGGACGTCGTCGATATTGTAATTAACGGACAAAGCATCATCGGTCGCACCGATGAAGACTCCGTCTTTTTCCTGGTGAGGGACATGCTGCTCGCCGTGGAGCGCCTCTTGTCCGCGAGCGGCACCGCCAGGATCAGCTACTACGAGGGCCCCTGGGAGCTCGTGTTGCAGCGCCTGGGCAACAGGGCCTTCATCACCTTCTACCGCGGCGGCCAGAGACCTGAGATTCTCGTCAAAGACAAACAAGTGCCGTTTCGCGATCTGGTCCGCGGCGTGGTGGAGAGCGCGAGGAAGCTCATCGGTCAAGTCGAGGCCGTGGAGCCCAGTGGTCTGAAGGACCCGCTCATCGTTTCCATTGGTCAACTCATTTCGAGCCTCTCGAGTCGGTTGGAAGAACCGCGGCCAGCCAGCGAGCCCGCGCCATCCCCGGTGAAGGTCGAGAGCTCTCGCTGGGCCGGACCGCGCACGCCCGAGAGCTTTTCCTTTGGTTTCCGCTTCTTAGCCACAGGGACCGATCTCCTCGCGCCGGGAAAGCCACAGGGTTCGGATCTGCACCCTCTCCTCGTTCGAGGGCAGCATGTGGTGCATGCCCGTGGCCGCAAAGTCGCCCTCGGCGAGGGTTACCTGTTTCTGCAAACCGAACGTCTTCTGACTTCCCTGCGCCAACTCCTGTCGGCCTGGGAAGAAGGGCGGCCCATGAGCTCACGGCTCATCAGCGATGGCCTCGTGGTGGGCATTCGCCTCGGTCGCGATGATGCCCTTGTCGTCAGTCTCATGGACAGCGGCGATCCCAACGCCATCGTCGTGCTGGGCGATCTCAAGCCCTGGGACTACGCAGACGCCGTGCTGGGCGTGGCCCGGGAAGTGCGCCGAAAAATCGTCGAGACCGCTCCTGCTCAAAGGCGAAACCTCCGACTGGAGGCCCTCAGCCGCGAAGTGAAGGCCCTCTCCGCCTGGTCCAAGGAACAACGACGCGGCGCCATCATCAACGAGGACACCGAGCGCTACAGACGCCTCGCCGAACCACGACGCTCCCTCGAAACCCCGATGAGCATTCGCGAGGCGAGCCGCCTCCGGTTCACCGAGCGCTGGCGACTCGAGGTCGAGGGGTTGGACCTGCGCGGCACCGTGCTCTGCGACGATCTCGCCCTCGTGGCTGCCCGAAGCCTGCTGCTCGGTGTCGAGACAGACAGCGGAGCCGTGGTGTGGCGCAGGGACACCGATCGCGCCGACGCTCGCATCGCCCGCGCTGGTCGAGACGGGCTCGTCCGCGCCACGCCCGCGGGCATGGTGGAAATGCTCGATCTGTTTACCGGCGTCGCGCGTTGGCGCACCACCTTGTCGCCGCGCTCCGGCGGTCCGCCCGTCCTTCTCGTCATCGAGCAAGGACCAGCGCCTGGCATCGTCGTCGTGGCCGAGGAGGATCGAAAGCTGGTCGCTCTCGACGTGCGGACAGGCGAGCCTCGTTGGCGCTTCGCCGCCGCTCGAGGTGGTCAGTTCGCCCTACTGCGCTATGGCCGCCTTCTCTACGTGGCATCCTCCGACAGCCACTTCAATGCCATCGACATCGAGGATGGAACGGTCGTCTGGCGCTTTGCCGACCGCACTCAGTTCATCGTTCCCCCAGCTGCCCATGGCGACACCTTGCTCGTCTCTGGCGGACGCCCCGGCCGCCCAGAGGGACGGCTCTATGGCCTCGATGCGTTCAGCGGCAAGCCCCGGTTCGGCCTTCCCCTCTCTGGAGGAGCCATGACCGCGGCCATCGTCGCCGACGACGTGGCGCTCGTGCCCGTGCGCAACGGCCGGAGAAACGAGCTCGTAACCATCAAAGTCGAAAACGGCCAGGAGCTATGGCGCAGAGACTGCACGGGCTGGGCCGATCCCTGCTCGCTCATGGCGCTCGACAAGTGCTTCGTAGTGAACTCCGCTGGCGGTGTGCTGCGCTCGCTCCACGCCGGCACTGGAGAAGAACGCTGGACCACGGTGCTCGGCCCAACGTGCTCGGACGACATTCCCATGAGCCTAAAAGTGGTGCTGCGCGGTGGCGTGTTGTTCGCTCCGGCAGACACGGTTTATGTCGTGCGGCCCGAAGACGGCTACGTGATCCATTCCCTGGGAGGTGAGCCACCGGTGCCGGACCTACTGCACATCGACCACTCGTGTTCGGTGTTCATAGCCGAGGACAGCGGCCATGTGGGCATGTTCGGGCTGACCAACCGCCTGAGTGTCGTCTCCTGACGCTTAAAGAGCCAACTTATCTATCGCCATTTGAGGCAACCAGAAATTCGGCTACAATTAGACGTTGTAACGAAAATTATTAAAATGAGATGTATGATGAAGAAATCAATGCGCCACCTTTTCGAAAGTCGTCTTGCGACCATGGCGAGCCACGCGATGGGGCGCGCCGCGGATCTTCCCTTGCCCCGGACCATGCTCGATCCGCTGATCCGCGCCTACTCGTTCGGCTTCGGAGTCGACCTCCACGCCGCGCAAAAACCTCCCGAGGGATATGCGAGTTTCGGCGACTTCTTTGCCCGAGAAATGAAGCCTGGCACGCGTCCCATTTGCCATGACACCGCTGCGATCGTAAGCCCGTGCGACGGACTCGCGATGGGCTGTGGCAAAGTGAGCGTCGGTGCCCAATTCGAAATCAAGGGCCGCCGCTACGACGTGGGAAGCCTGCTCGGCGACCTGGGCGTAGCGGATCGCTTGTCTGGGGGAGGATTCATCGTCGTCTATCTCCATCCTCGCGACTACCATAGGGTGCACGCGCCAACAGACGCAGAGCTCGCCGCCGCGCGACACATCCCCGGGGCTCGCTACCCGGTCACGCCCTGGACCACCCAGCAGGTCGAGGACGTCTATGGAAAAAATGAGCGACTCGTCTTCGAGTTCATCCCCACGGACGGAGGGCTATTCTGCGTCGTCATGGTCGCGGCCTTTGGCGTGGGCGGATTTTCGAGCCCCTTTTCTCCATCGGTGGAAAAAAAAGTGACAGAACGCCGCTTCCTGCCGAACCTGAAGCTCGACCGAGGCGAAGAGCT
The DNA here is from genome assembly GCA_025453525.1 of Myxococcota bacterium. Lineage (GTDB taxonomy): Bacteria > Myxococcota_A > Polyangia > JAAYKL01 > JAAYKL01 > JALOQD01. The sequence continues at coordinate 9,247 of JALOQD010000141.1, read as the reverse complement.
CGGAGCTTTCAGGCTGGGCTCCACCGTGGTCCTGTTATGGTCCAAGGATTCCGTCAGCCTGGATATTGGCCTAACCGGAGCGCGCATGCTCGTGGGACGGCGAATCGGTCGAACGATCGCGAGCCGCTCAAACGGCGGGCAGGAGTAGTCGATGAGCGACGAGAATCGAAGCGGCGATGAAATCCTCGAGCTCACCGACGCCATGACCGATCCACACAACGCCGCTGCTGACACCCAAATCCCTTCCCCGCAGCCATTGCCACCGCGGTCTAGTGTTCCGCCCACGCCTTTCCCTGTGGCCCTGCCACCCGCGGTCGCACACCCCGCGCTGCAGGCAGCGCAACAGATCGTCGGGGCACAGGAGCAAGCCCAGCACTCGGGCGTTAAAACAACGCCCATTCGGCGCATCAGCACAATGCCGCTCGCCCCGGCGACGACAGGCACCCCCAGCATCCCTCCAACACCAGCCCCAGCCAGCGACGAAGCCGTCACCCGACCGTCTATCGAGCCCTCGGGAGTGCGCGGCGGTTTGGAGGATGCCGTGATGGATCTCGGCGCCGACATGGTGATCGCTCATCCACCAGAAGAACCGTCGCTCCTCTCGATGCCATCCCCCAGCATCAACCCTCCGCCGCCTTCGCCAACCACCACGCTTCCGCTGGCTTCGTCATCCGTCGCCACGCCGTCGGAACCGCCGATCTTCAGTGCTCCATCCATCCCTCCGCCGACCTCGACAGACGTTCCTGATCGGGACGCGACGCCTGCAGAGGAGGAGGAAGAGGAAGAGGAAGAGGGCGTAGAAGTCACCGTCGACGTGGAGAGCGATTCATCTCCCGCCCCGGAGGATTCACTCCTACAGCCCAGGACAGCGCGGTCGGAAGAGGACGAATTGGAGCTCGACCTCGCCGAAGCAGAAGAAATGACCGCCAAGCGACGCACAGCCCCTCCGCCTCTGCCCACCCCGGGCGCCGTCCTGGCCAGACCAGTGAGGATGCGGCGTAAACGCGGCGACAAGGAGTGGTGGGCGGAGATCTTCGATGACGACTTCTTGGCGCTTCTTCCTGAGCCCCATCCTCGGGAAGAGCGGCGCGAGGTCGATTTTGTCGAGCGCGCCCTGAACGTTCCGACCAGCAGCCTCATTCTGGACCTCGGTTGCGGCAATGGTCGAGCCACAGTGGGAATGGCCCGTCGCGGCTACCGCATGGTCGGCGTCGACCTTTCTCTGCCCATGCTCGCCCGAGCCGGCGAAGCCGCACAAGAAGCAGACCAGAAGATCAACTTCATCCACGGCGACATACGCGATCTCGGCTTCGACAAAAACTTCGACGCCGTCTTCTGCATTGGGACGAGCTTCGGTTACTTCGATGAGGCGACCAACATCAAGGTCATCGAGGGCGTTGCGCGGGCCCTCAAACCTGGTGGCAACTTCCTTCTCGAGGTGGCCAATCGGGACTTCGCGCTCACGCGTCAGCCAAACCTGAGCTGGTTCGAAGGCATTGGCAGCGTCTGCATGGAAGAAACGGAGTTCAACTACACGACGAGCCGCCTCAAGGTGACTCGGCAAGTGATCTTCAACTCCGACAATCGCCAGAGTCGCTACGAGCTCTCCCTACGGCTCTACAGCCTGCACGAGCTTATCGACATGCTGCAGAAGGTGGGCTTCACCATTTCCCGCGTCGACGGCCACATGGCCACTCCCAGCGCCTTCTTCGGCATCGACTCGGCGCAAATCGCCGTCATTGCCAAGAAAAACCCTTGAGCCTGTCATGATGCCCCTTCGGCTGTGGCGTTACCTCCACCGCAGCATGCTCTCTCGCTTTACTGTCGCGTCCCTCGGCCTACTCTGCCTGTACGCGGTCATCGACGCCATTGAACTGACTGCCAGCTCTCAGGGTGGCGCACAGCAACTGCTCGAATGGTTGGTCTGCCGCGCGCCCTTTGCCACGGCCTGCATCTTGCCCATGGCTCTGGTTCTCTCGAGCCTGTCCTGCCTCAGCGAGTGGCGCACCACGGGCGAATGGGATGCGTTGCTCGGAAGCGGCCTGCGCCCTCTCGTGGCGCTCTGGGTCGCCTCGCCCATCGCTCTTTTGACCACCCTCTTGTGCGCTCTTCTCTTGGGATCGGGAGCAACGCAGGGCATCTGCCGCGGCGGCGTGGCTCCACTCGGGCCGAGCTGGATCTTCTGCGCCGATGCACTCCAGCGCCTGAACGAAAATGGACAAACCGACGTTCGAATCGACGTCGCCCCAAGCGGCGAGCCGCTCCGGTATTCGTCGGAAGAGACCCTGCCGTCAAAACAGGGTGGACAGTGGCAGTGGCAATCGACCACGGGCTGGCACCACAGCCCAGAGGCGCTTCGTCCTGCAAAGCAATGCCAAGAGCCAGGCACTTCGGCCATGACCTTCGAAGCCCTGCTGCCGCTCGCTCATCTTTCGAGCCGCGAGCTCAACACCGCCATCGAAAAACATCGAGCGCAAGGACGCCCCTCTTTCGCCCTCGAGGCGCACGTCGCGCTGAGCTGGGCCATTGCGCTTTGTCCCCTTTGCCTGCCGCTCCTGGGTCTCGCGCTGGGCTTTACCGGCTCTACGCTCCGACAAGGCAAGGCCGCGCTTCTGTCCCTCGCTCTAATTGCCGGCTATTGGGTTTGTGCGTCGATACTTTGGCAGGCTGCTAGCCGGGGAAGAACGTCGCCGCTCCTATTGAGCGTCGCCCTGCCTGCTGCGTGCGCGATGGCCGCGGCCTGGCTCGTCTTCACTCGCCGCCCGTGAAATCCATCTCGCCGCCGGACTCCTGTGCCGGGGCATCCTTGCCGCCCGAGTCTTCGCCGGTGAAGTCCATGGTTCCGCCACCTGCCGCCGGCGCCGGACCTGCCTTGGGCACCGTGAAGTCCATGGCGCCGCCGTCTGAGGTGAAGTCCATGGTTCCGTCCTCGGCAGGAGCCGCTTCGGTTGTCGTCGCGGCCTTCTTCTTCTGGTTGAGAATCATGAACTCCACGCGCCTGTTGACCAAGCGGCCCGCGGTTTTGCGATTGTCGGCGATGGGCTTGTCCGGACCCCAACCCACGGTTTCCATGCGCTTCTCATCGATGCCCTTGTCGACGAGGTACTTCTTGACCGCCTCGGCGCGGCGCTTGGACAGATCGCGGTTGGCGGCGGCATTGCCCTTGCTGTCCGTATGTCCCTCGATGGAAACGCGGGTGACCGGGTTGCCCTTGAGCACATTCGCGACGATGTCGAGCAGCTCGAACGAAATCTTGGCCCTGATCTTGTCCGCTCCGGTCTCAAAGAGGATGGTGTCCTTGAGCTCGATCTTCTGCTGCGTCACCACCACGAGCACCTTGCCCTTGTCCGGGCAGCCATCCTCGTCGCGAAGGCCGTTGAGGGTCTCGGGCTCGTTGGGGCACTTGTCGCTCGCGTCTGGAACGCCGTCATTGTCATTGTCGAGCTCAGGACACCCGTCTGTATCCTCGAACTTGTCCAAATCCTCGGCTTCGTTGGGACACATGTCCTTGGCATCGAGCAGGCCGTCCTTGTCATTATCCTCTTCTGAACAACCGTCCTCGTCCTCAAAACCGTCCACGTCCTCGGCGCGATCCGGGCACTTATCCTCTGGCTCTTTAATGCCGTCTTCGTCATGATCTTTATCTGGACAGCCGTCATCGTCGCGGAATTTGTCTTTGTCTTCGGGCTCCATGGGGCAAGAGTCGTAGCCGTCTGGAACGCCGTCGTTGTCATTGTCGTTGTCCGGGCAGCCGTCCTCGTCCTGATAACCGTCAACGTCCTCGCCTTGATCAGGGCACTTATCGGCGTTGTTGTCGACACCGTCGCCGTCCACATCCCACTTGCTGGTGCCGGGCTTGCCGTCCTTGTCCGCGCTGCGGGGCGCCCAGGCCGCGCCGGCCATCACCTGGAACTGGGGCACTCCCATGCCCGACAGAATGCCGCCGCCCCCTGCGATATTGAACACCCAGTCCTTGACGGCAAAACGACCACCGCCCAGGAACAGAAGCGGAGAGCTCTCGGCGTCGGCGAAGTTGTCACTGACCAGGGATTTGTTGCCGTACAGCTCGCCAATGAGCTCCACCTCGGGGATGATGGCGTAGCCCAGGGCCACCCCGTAGTTAATCTGATGGCCCACCTTGGCCGAGAAGAGCTCGGTCTCCTTCTGCCACAGCACGCCCGCGTTGACCGCCACGCGCAGGGACGCGTAGCGATACCCAAACAGGATTTTCGGTGCGGTCACGGCGAGGAAGCTCGACCCTCCGTAGCCATAGGCGCCCTGCTGAGTATTCGAAGACTTTCCACGACCGATCCATTCGGCGAAGGGCAGGCTGGGAATCACGGCCACGGCGAGAGATGGCCCGTCCTGGCGATCGTCTCCGATGAACCGCGCCTTGAGGTGGATGCGCAGGTCAGACAGGATGAACGTCGAGGCGTAGTCTTCGCCGGCCTCCACGTAGTAAGGCGTGAGCACGAAGCTCTGACCCTTTTGATAAAGGGTGAGCGGGATGGCCAGACCCACTTGAAAATACTTGAGGAAGTTGAAGCTCCCCAGAATATCGGCGGCCAGGAAGTTCCCGATGGCGTCGATGGTCTGTGCGCCATCGCTGCAGTCATCGGACGAGTTGCAGGCGAGCAGGGAAAACGGCCGGTGTTGATACCCTAGCCACAGCCCCACCGTGGGCTTCATGTCGTCTCCCAGCTCTGGCGACTCCACGGAGAAGAAGTTCAAAGGGCCAGGAGCAGGTTGGAAGAGCTGCAAATTTAAAGAGGTTTCGGTCGATGGCGCCGAGGATTGCGCCTGTGCGGGTGGAGAGGCCAGAGCCGCCAAGAACACCAATGAGATCGACAACCCGAACCCTGCTCTCTTTAGCTCGCTTGTCACGCGCATGTGTTTGGCTTCACCTTTGTATTGAAGTTAACGTACCCGAAAATACTACGGCGACTTCCGCCCTTGCGCAAATTGCTCAGTCTTCCAACACGAAGCGGTACGAAACGGGGATCACCGTGGCCACCGGCTTCCCGCTTTTGTCCAAGGCAGGGGTGAACCGCTGACGCATGGCTTGTTCTTGGGCAGCCTCCCCTGTGCCAAAGCCCGGCTCCTTGATGATTCGGACACTGCGAACCGCGCCGGTTTCGTCGATGAACAGACGAAGAAAGACGATGCCCTCGATATTGTTCTCCTTGGCGAGCCTGGGGTAAGGGGGCTTCAAAAGGTCGCCGCCCTCTGGCGTCGGCTGCTTCCTGAGGTCCTTGAGCGGCACATAGGTCAGGCCCTTGCCCGTACCTCCTTGTTCTCCTTGAGGCCGATCAGGCGCCGTGCCACGCACCGATTCATCGCCGGGTTTGGCCACTGCGGCGAGCTTGGTATTGCCCTCCGAGCGCGCCAGCGCCCAGCCCGCGCTGCCCTCTCCGTCCGCGGCAAACGTATTGTCACCGAGATTGAAAACAGGCCTCGCCTTGGGCTGCTCATCAGGCGGGGGCGGCTCGGGCGGCGGCTCGGGTGGCGGAGGCTCCGCGGGTTTGGCTTTGGGCCTCGTGGGCTCTTTTTTTTCCGGCTCAGGCTCTTTTTCTTCCTCTGGCAAAGGCAACGGTGCTGGAGGGGGCTTCTGTGTCTTCACCACCTCCAAGTCCACGGGCGGCAGCTTTCTGGGCACGAGCGTCGGCGCGCTGTGAAGCGCCGTGGCCACGAGACCGTGCACGACCAAAGAAAAGGCAACAGAGGTGAAAAACCAGCCTTTGGACTCCCCGAACATCACGTCCTTTTCGGTGCCGCTACTTCGCCGGCTCGTCGGTCGCGGCTCGTTGATCTTCGGAATCGATGTTAATCGCGAATTTGGACACGCCTTCCTGACGCACCAAATCAATTACCCGCACGACCTTGCCATGCACCACACTGGCATCTGCGGCGATGATCACCCGGACATCGGCGCTGCGTGCCCGCGCGAGTCCAATTTTTTTGCGCAGGCCTGACTCGTCGATGCGCTCGCCATCGAGGTAGGTCTGGCCATCGGCCGTGAGCGTGACGGCAAACGTGGCGACGACCTCTTCTCCAGTCGCGGCCTTGGGCAAGTCCACCGGGATCGACTGGGCGATGATATACGTGGCGGTCACCATGAAAATAATGAGCAACACGAGCGCGACATCGACAAAAGGCGTGACGTTGATATCGCTGATGATCTCGTCCTCGCTGTGCTTCATCGTGCCAGCCATCACTTGCCTCCTGCGGCGCCCCTGCCCTCGAGCCCGGAGATGATGACGCGCACCAGGGCGTCGGAGTCGGACATGATGGCCTTGATACGCCGCTGGAACAGGTTGTAGGCGATCACCGCCGGGATGGCCACCAGCAGGCCGATGGCCGTGGCCACGAGCGCTTCTGAAATACCGGACATGACCGTGGAGGCGCCCCCTTGGGTGTTGAGCGACAGATCGTGAAAAGCCTGAATGATGCCGATCACGGTGCCGAATAGACCGATAAAGGGCGCGTTGTTGCCCACTGTCCCGAGGAACGCCAGGTTGTGCTCGAGGCGCAATCTCTGCGCAATGAGCTGTGCGCTGGCGAGCTCGTCGACCGCCCTGGGACCCTCGCCAGCGATGGACAGCACCGACTCGGCCACATGGAAGGCCACGCCCTTCTTGCCGCCGACGAGACTCTTGGCCGCTCCCAAATCGTTCTTTTGCACGAGCGTGCGCAGCTCGTCGACCAGTCCGCCGAGGCTCGGGCGCTTGCCGAAGAAGAAAATGGCGCGCTCAAACATGATGGCAATGGACAGCACGGACAGGGCCACGAGGACCCACATCACCCACTCTGCGCCGAGCAGCGCGAAATCGAGAAAAGTTTTGACAATATTCATGGTCTGCTCTTTGTCCTCGTCGTCGCAGTTGTTTCGGGCAAGAGGTCTGACCTCAAAATGAGGTCAAAATGACGTTTGCCTTGTATTATCCCAATGATCAATTTAGGCAAGGTGCTTCTATGAAAACAGCGACTACAGGGGCCCCGGAAACCTTGAGCAGACGGCTGAGGCAAGGAGCGCAAGAGCGGTTTTTCACAGGGGCCTGCGCCGCCCTGGCGAGAGACGACGGTTCTGCGTTGGAGTGGAGCGCAGGCGACACCGGCTGCAGGCGCCCAAGGGCCGTATCCCCTGCGTGTCTGTTCGACCTCGCCTCGCTGACCAAGCCCATTGTGACCACCATCGCCCTGCGCCTCGTCACCGAAGGAGCGCTCGAGCTCGAGCAGCCTCTGCGCGAGCTTCTCCCAGCTTCGGCCTGCCTGGAGTGCGGCGACTGCACTGTCACCGAGCTCTTGGCCCACGAGTCCGGACTGCCGGCCTTTTTGCCGCTGTACGAAAGGATTCCCGACGATGAACGCGGCACAGCCCGCGGCGCAGCTCAACTGCTCGAGCTCACCTTGAAAACCCCTCTGGACGGAGCGCAGCGAGGCACGGCCGTGTATTCGGACCTGGGCTTCATCCTGCTCGGAGCGGCTCTCGAGGAGGTGACAGCCCAATCGCTCGACGCCCTGGTTCGAAGCTACATCGGAGAAGCGCTTGGCCTTTCCACACTCCACTACCGACCCCTGGGTACACCTCTGGGCGAGTCCGAGCTCATCGCCGCCACTGAGCCTTGTCCCTGGCGGCATCGCCTGCTCGTCGGCGAAGTCCACGATGACAATACTTGGACAGCCGGCGGTGTCAGCGGTCAGGCGGGCCTGTTCGGCACAGCCCTGGACGTGGCTCGATTCGGTGCTTTGTGGCTACAGTGGTGTCGCTGCGGCGGGTGGCTGCACAAAGCCCTCGCGAGCCTCGCCATCGCACGGAGGTCTTCGGGCAGAGCCCTGGGCTGGGATTGTCGCAGCGCTTCTGGCTCGTCCGCGGGCTCGTTGTTCGGACAAAGGACCTTCGGCCACTTGGGCTTCACCGGTTGTTCTTTGTGGATCGACCCGGAGCTCGGGATTTCGGTCGCGCTCCTGACCAATCGCGTTCGTTTTGGCAGAAGCAACGACGCCCTCAAGGCGTTTCGACCCGCGTTCCACGACGCGGTTGTTACAAGCCTCGGCTAAGAGAAATCAAGGGTTTGCGGCGCGAGCGTTCGATCAGCGTCAGAGTTTGACGGGGTCGGAGCCGGCGGGCATGGGGAGCTCTGCATCTGGAGCGTCCTCGATGTGTACCGGGAACCGCGGGGTGTTGCCCCTGCGGGCAGCGGCTTTGCGCGCCTGGCCTTGGGCTTTGAGCTTGAGGCGTTCTTTGTTTTTGCGAATCTGGGTAAGGGAAGCCACGGCGGTCCTCCTTCGATTGTTTTTTTGCCGGCTCGTGCCTAGCGCCACCGGGAGCGGCATCCTAAGACCAAGAAACACGAAGGTCAAGGGGATTATCGCCTCATGTGTCCATCCAAGGATCACTACGGTCCAACAGCGCGTAGGAGTCGTGAGCGGTCGCGCGGCTGTTTGGGACAGTAATGGCCGCGCCCTGTGCATTCGATGGCATTCATTGGGCAGTTTCTTCGTGCATCCACAGTCAAGGCCCCTGGGGAAGAGGTCGCTCTTTCATTTACGGTCTTACCACCTGGTCTGGCCAGTTGACCCTGTCATCGGCACTAGGTCCTCGAAGTCCGCCACAAGAAACGAGCGAGCATACTGAATCAGTCGGATTCGGCTTGACTGGCAGCGCATAGCCCAAACTCGTACTTCTGCTCGAACCTGGATCAAGCTTGAACCCAACATAATGGTTGCCTTTGTCCCATGCCGGTCCTCCAACCTCGGGTCCTTGCGGCCTCAACCACAGGCGCCCGAATGTCTTTCCTTTGAGGACTTCTTCGGCTCGCGCATCAGGAGCGCTGGACGTCCCCACCAGGTTTTTCCACCACAATTCCTTGCGCCACTGCCATTGAATCTTGCCCATGTTTTTCACGCCTGTGAGAAGCGGGTTCTTCATCACAGGCTTCGGCGGTGCACAGTGATAGGTGCAGAAGTTCGACTGCTCGTCTTGTCCCCACGCGCTCCAGGCAGCGTCATATCGACAGGAAGTGGAGGGATAATATTTCGTGGATCCAGCGGCACAGGTCCCAGCCTTGGGGGCAGGCCAAATGGTCGCTGATGTTGTGAAACCACTTGAGGTGCCATAGGTTGACAGGTGCCACCCCTCGTGTTTGAACTGTCTTACCTCTTCGCCCTTACGGTTTTCGAAGCATTTCGCCCCGGTCCCTAGCCGACAGTCGGTCTCATTTGCAGACCCTTCACACGAGCACCAGCG
>JALOQD010000004.1 GCA_025453525.1 Myxococcota bacterium | reverse complement strand
GCCCTCAGAGCTCGTGGACGCGGTCGTTGGACGCGCGGCCGGCAATCCGGGCTCTTTGCACGAGCTTTGTGCACTCCTCGTGGAGTCCGGGGTGATCGACACTCGCGCCTCTCCCTGGACCGCAGACACCTCCAAACTGGCCTCGGCCAATATCCCCGTGGGCCTGCTCGATACGCTCAAGGCACGCATCGATGCCCTCGATTCCAGGGAAAGGCTCGTGCTGCAGCAGGCTGCCATCGTGGGCGAGGTGTTTTGGGATGAGGCGGTGGTGGCCCTCTCGCGACAGCGCGCGAAATTCAGGAAGCTCCCGGAAGCGGGCCAGATATGGGCCGACGATTCCGATGCGTTGGGCGTCACCTCGTGTTTCGAGCGCCTGGTGGAGCGTCAATTCATCGTACAGCTGCCAGACACCGAAATCAGAGGCTATGTCAAATACGCCTTTGCCCGCTCCGGTGTGCGAGACCAGATTCTCTCGACTCTCGACCCCGAATCGTTGCAGCGCGGGCACTACCTCGTCGCGGCTTGGATGTCTCACGCGATTACGCCCAAGCGGCCCTCGCTCTTCGAAGAGGAGGCGGCCCACTGGGAGCAGGCGCATCAGCTGCACCGCGCCACCAAGGCGACGTTCTTCGCAGCGCGATTCGCTCGGTCGCGCTATCTGAACCAGAAGGCGATCAAACTGTTTCGCCGCGGACTCGAGATGGCCGATCCCCTGGACCGTTTCACGCTCGTCGACGCCTGGCACGACCTCGGCGCGATACACGAGCTCGTGGGCGAATCGAGCGAGGCCGAGAAGTGCTTCACTGAGATGCTGCGACTGGCGTGGATGCTGCTGCACCGTGGCAAGGCTGGCGCAGCCCTCAATCACATCGGGCGCATCCACCGGGCGCGGGGCGACGGCGCCGCTGCCCGCGCCTACCTCAACAGGTCCATGTCCCTGTTCAAAGCCGCCGGAGACGAGAAAGGCGTCGCCTCGTGTCTCGCCGATCTGGGCGAGCTGGCGCGTCGCGAAGGCACCTACGAGCGAGCTCGCAAGCTATTGTCCGAGGCTCTCGACTTGCAGCGCAAGCTCGACAATAGACCGTCCATCGCCGTGTGCCTGCATACGCTCGGGCACATCGAAGCGGCGCGCGGAACGTATGACCAGGCAGAGCGCTTCCTCGAAGAGGCGCTCAGCATGCGCCGAGACGCCGGAGACAAAGGTGGCATGGCCCACACTCTGTCGGCCTTGGCCATCGTCCTCATCTGGCGCGGGGATGTGGATGGCGCCATCGCTCGCTGGGAATCGGCCATGGCTCTTGCCGAGGAGGTCGGCGACAGGCGGATGCTCGCCATCGTGCTCAACAATTTGGGTGAGGCGCAGCGAGAAAAGGGCGAGCTCGAGCGTTCGATGCAGCACTTCCGGTCTTGCGAGCAGGTGACCACAACCATCGACGATCGGCTTCTCCACGCCGAAGTGCTCCGAAATATGGGCATTTCCCTCCATCGCATGGGCGACCAAGACACGGCCCGGAGTTACGTCCAGCAATCCTTCGAACTCGCCAAGCAGATGGGTGCGCGAGAGCTCGAGGGGCTTGCCGTGCGCGCCCTGGGCGACTTCGCGGCATCCACCATGTGGGACTCGTCGCGGCCCGTGTCTGAGGACGAAGCCGAGGTGCACTACCAGAAAGCGCTGGCGATCTTCCGCTCCATCGGCTCGGACTTCGAGTGTGGAAGGAGCCTTCAGGCCATGGGTGCTCGCACCCTGGAGAGAGGCGACGTGGCGGAAGGACGCAAGCGGTTGAAGGAAGCGAGCGAGATCTTTCATCGCATCGGCTCTCTAGCCGCGCAGTCCGTGGATCGCACACTCAAGGAAATCGATGCCGAAAGGAGAACGCCAACCCCAACCCCGCGGCCACCTCTGCCAGACAAAGCGAGCCGCGGCGACACGCCTCAAACCGAGCTCGAAACGAGGGGATCGCCCATGCGGCGAGTGATGGCGGGCATTGGCATCGGCAAGGCGCCGAGGCGCACCAGCGATAGCTACCCAGATCTCACGGCAGAAATAGAGCTTCTCGAACTACAAGATGAGGAGGACGACTCCACACATGGCTGACGAAGAAACCCCCAAGAACCCGCCATCCACGAGACCCAAGCTGCAGCTCAAGGTGAGCGATGAGCAGGCCAAGGGCAGCTACGCCAATTTCGTGGTCATTCACAACAACGAAGCAGAGTTTGTATTTGATTTTGTATTCGTGGAGCCTCAGCGCCCTGTCGGGCAAGTGGTCTCCCGTGTGCTGGCCAATCCGCGCACGGCGAAAAAGCTCCTCGTCGGGCTTTCGAAGCTCCTGGAAAACTACGAGAAGTGCTTCGGAGAGATCGCCGCGCCTGACCCAACGGCGCCACAGGGGACATATCACTAAACTGAAGCGACTCGTTTGCTGGAAGGAACGCCGATGAAAGTCGCCATCGCCATCTGTCTCGCGATCTCGCTCCTACTGCCTGCCTCGGCGCAGGCCGAGCCTTCTGAGACGCCGCAAAACCTCGCGGTCCATGTCTTGACTATCGGACCCGGACACGATCTGTTTTCCCGATTCGGTCATATCGGGCTCGTCGTCGAAGACCTCGAAGCCCAGACGATGATCGTCTACAATTTCGGAACTTTCGACTTTCTCGATCCCGACCTGCGACTCCGATACACGCTGGGCGAGCTGCGCTATTGGCTGTCCACCGAACCACTCACGCCGATTCTGCGCTACTACAAGGCCGAGGACCGCGACCTCATGCTTCGCACTTTGAACCTCGGCCCTGAAAAGACAGCCTGGCTCGTGCAACAGCTCGCAAGGCTCGCATTGCCCGAGAACCGCGAGTATCTGTACCGCCACTACATCGATAATTGCTGCACGCGCATTCGCGATCTCCTCGACGAGGCATCGAGTGGCGCCCTGGCGAAGGCTTACAAGGGCAAGGCGAGCCCTCGCACCTTTCGCGACTGGACGCGCCGGGCTCTCGGAAGCCAGCTCGTATCTGGAACGGCCATCGACTTCGCGTTGGGACCTGCCATCGACGAGCCCATTGATCGCTGGCATGAGGAGTTCTTACCCGAGGTGCTCTCCGAGGATTTGGACAGTGTCAAACTGCCCGGAGGAGAGGCGCTCGTTGCGAGTCGTCGTGTCCTGTTCAAGCGCGAGGGCATCAACCCCTTTGCGCTGGGCGAGTCGTTCGACGCTCCGGTTGTGGCGTGCCTTGTCGGGCTCCTTCTTTTCGGCATCGCCGTGCCCATTGGGTTTGGGAAAGCCCGTCCGCAGCAGAGCGCTCGCGCCGCTGGGCTCGGCCTTCTCACCTGGGGTCTACTCGGCGGCCTGGGCGGATTGATTCTGCTGTTGTTCTGGACCATCACAACCCACTACGACACCCACTATAATGAAAACCTGCTCACCTTTCCGCCCACGCATTTGTGGCTTTTCGTTCCGGGGCTCAAGCTGCTGCGGCACGGCGTCCTCTCTGAGAAGCTCGAGCGAAGGCTCCGTCGCTATCTGCTTGCGAGCCTGATGCTCGTCGTCGTCGCGCTGCTCCTGAAGCTGCGGCTCCACCCGCAAGACAACGCCGGGTTCCTGGCCTTTGCGGCGGCGCTCGACGTCCTCGTGCTTGCGGCTCTTTTTCGCTCCAAAGTCTTCGCTCGGTTGCGCTGGTGAGCGGCTCGTCCGCAGCGGCGCAAACCTTTGCGGCATCGCTACGCGGCCTCATTGCTCAAGGAAATTTCTTTTTCAAAAGAAATTGTGTCGTTTTTTTGGCCGATGATGACCACTAACTCCACGCCAAGAAAGCAACAGAGATATTTTTGTGCCCAAAATCTAGAAGGAGGCGACTATAATGCGTTCTCTAGCACGGATGATCTTCCTATCTGCACTCGTCATCGGGATATCGCCGAATTTCCTCGTTGGGTGCTCCAAGCAGGGCAGCGGGGAGGAGAAGGACGCCGGGACTGGCGCAGCGGACCAGGGCGTGAATACCGATGACGGGTCGAAAACCACCGAGAGCGTGACCGATTCAGTCCACCAGGGAGACAGCTCATCGGCTTCGGATACGAATGACTTCGAGGCCTGCACGGAAACCAAGGCCACGGCGGAAAAGCACAGCGCTAAAACCAATTTGATCATCGCTGTCGACACCTCGGGGAGCATGAATGCGGAGACAGAGATGGTCCAGGACAACATCAACAACCGGTTTGCCCAGAAATTTGGCGCCAATCCCGATATCGATGTCCACATCGTGCTCATCGCCAAACCGCTCGATGACCCGACCAGCAGTGGAGACGGCATGTGTGTCTCGCCTCCGCTTGGGAGCGGAACCTGCCCAGACGACTCGAATCCGGCCGAGCTCTTTTGGCACATTCCCGAAACAGTGCGTTCTCACGACGCGCTCGAGACGATTGTTGCGTGTTGGAGCAAGGACGGCTGCCAGGAAGAAGGTTGGCAGGAGTACATGAGCCCCGGGGGGTTCGTCCATTTCGTGGTGGTCAGCGACGACGACTCGCGCATGACCGCGGCCGAGTTCATAGCTTGGGCAAATGGCCAGTTCGGCGCGGACTGGATGTTTCACGGCATCGTCTCCAAGACCGATCGCACCGGCGACAACGCCACTGCGCAGTGCGAGGAGTACTCGGCGAACGAGGGCGCGGTCTACAAGGAGCTCATCGCCGGGACCGGAGGTGTTTTCGGCGACCTGTGCGTCCAGAAGGACAACGAGTTCGATGTGGTTTTTGACCAGATCACCACCGAAGTGATCACCCATGTCAAAATGCCCTGCCAGTGGACCCTCCCCGTCCCTCCGGGCGATGAAGTGCTCGATCCCCAAAAGGTCAACGTCGTTTTTGAGGACGGAGCCACGAGCCTCGAGCTAGGCAAGGTGTCGCAAGAGGCGGATTGCGCCGCCGTGGAGCACGGGTGGTACTACGACGACGCGGCTGCCCCGACAAAGATCATCGTGTGTCCCCAAACGTGCCAGTGGATCCAAGGGCGGCCCGACGCCCAAATGCTCATCAAGTTCGGCTGTCAGTCCAAAGACGCGCAGCCCGTCAAATAGCTCCCGGCTCCCTCCGAGAGCCAAACAAAATGCTTTTTTTTGTTCCAAGATTCTGGGCGAATGGCGCCCACTTGATTTACAAACTCTCGCGGTATCGCCGCACAGCGTCATTGTGCTCGGCGAGTGTCGTGGAGAAGAGGTGTCGTCCGGTATTTCCCTGCGCGACGAAAAAGAGATACGGCACGTTGGCGGGCTGGAGCGCGGCCCGAATGGCCAAAAGACCCGGTGAGCAGATGGGCGTGGGTGGAAGCCCTGGGTGAGTGTAGGTGTTGTGTGCGTTGGCAGGGTCATCGAGCTGACTTCTCGTGAGCACACCAGTAAAGAGCCGGCACGAAGGTGGAGCTTGGCCCACGAGAGGCTCACAGCCATAGGCGACTGTGGGATCAGCCTGGAGCAGCCGAGAGGGAAACTCTAGGCTCTCCAACCGATTTCGGTAGACGCCGGCGATGGTCGGCATCTCGTCGGCGAGCTTGGCCTCGGCCTGAACGATGGAGGCGAGAATGAGGGTCTGCAGATCGACCCGCCGCGGATCGAGACCCGCCTTCTCGAGCTTGCGCGGCAGAGTGCGGGCAAGGGTGGAGAGCACGGCCCGAGCGCCTTCATCTTTGTGAAAGTAGTAGGTATCGGGAAACAGGAAGCCCTCGAGGGTTGTCGAGTCGATGCCGAGCGTGCCTATGAATTCCCTATCAGTGGCCAGGGCGACGATGTCCTTCGCACGGGCAACACCGGCCTTTTCCACAGCCTGCGCGATGCGCCTGACCGTGAAGCCCTCGGGGATCGTGACGCGCTGTCCGAGCTGCTGGCCAGCCTCTGCCATGGAATCGAGCAGCTCCCTCGGCGTCATGCCAGGCCGAAGGTCGACCTCGCCGGAGCGGACGCGGCTAAGGCCTCCTGTCAGCCGAAGCCACAGGGAGAACTTGCGGGGCGAACCGAGCACTTCAGCCTCGCGCAAAACCTCCGCCAGGCCATTGGGTCCGACGTTGTTGGGAATATCTACGGTGACGATTTCGCCTGGCGAACGGCTCGGTCTGTCAGGGTAGAAAAACAAGAGGTCCAAGGCCACGGCAGCCGACGCGAGCACCATGGCCAGCGCCCCGCACAGCGCTGCGCGGGCGAGAGCAGAAGTCTTACGAGTTTTTCTCTTGGCCATCGAGGTACACCTGAAGAATGAGAGCCGCCGCGACCTTGTCTACGACCTGGCGTCGCTCGGCCCGCCTTTGTCCTGCGTCGATGAGAAGACGGTTGGCCTGGGTCGACGAAAACCGCTCATCGATAAAAACAATTTCGAATTGAGTGGCCTGTTCGATGCGCTTGCCGAGCGCTTGCGCAAGTCGTGCGCTGCGGCCAGAGGCTCCCCCGGACAAAGAAAGGGGTAGACCGACGACCACGGTGCTGACCTCGTGCTCCTGGCACAGGGCCACGAGACGCGGAACAGGATCCACCCCAGGAGAAACGTCGAGGGTGAGAAGCGGGGAGGCGATGATGCGGCTCTCGTCGGACAAAGCCACTCCGATGCGGCGTGTCCCAATGTCTAGACCCAAAACGCGCACGTTCTCTTCTCCTCCTAGCGGGCCACGAGGCCGACTTGAACCAAGCGGTGCAGGTATTGGCAGGCGGTGAAAGAATCGAGCTCTGCCTCGTCCACGATATTGCGCACCGAGCGCAGCCCATTCACCAGGCTGTACACGAACGCTTCCTCGGTGGACAGCTCTTCGAACAGCACAGTCGCCGCAGCCGTGGTGCAAGGGTTGAGGACGATGTCGAGGTGAGGGATCTTCCGCTCGAACAGCCGCCATTCGTCGATGCGGCGCAGACCCTCCATGATGACACCCGAAGCGTTGAGCCGATTTTTCGACTCAAAGCTCTTGAACAACCGAGCACCGGCGCGAAATACAAAGGTTCCGTGCGGCCAGCGCAAAGCCTCGTAGAGAATGTCCTCGGTCTGCCGGGCGAGTGCCCTTTCGACCTCCTCCTCGGTGGCGTAGCCCAGAGCCACGACCTGGCGACCCAGGAGATACCCGTCCGAGCGATTGCGCAGGAGCATCTCCAAATCCTGGCGTGTGATGAGCTCCTCGGCCACAAGGTAGCGCCCAAGCCAATGCTCCTGCCTCGCACTGTGCAACACGGCCATCTCTAGGCATCCCTGTGTGAGCTGCACCTGGATGCGCCTCGTGCCGCTCTTGACCTCCAGTACGCCGTTCTTGCGCTGCATGCAAAGCATCTGGAGCACGTCGACCAGGGGCAAATCCGCGACGTTGCCGACCAGCGCAGGACCTGTTTTGCGCGCCACGAGCGCCATGACCACGAGCGCCAACTCTTCTTCTCCCAGCCCGAGGAGGGCCCGGTCCAAATGCTCGCTTCGCACGAGCGAGGAGCGACCATCGGCCGAAAGTTGCCTGCCGAGGAGCGCAACGAGTGGTTCGAGGTCTGTGGCGTCTCTGCCAGAAGCTGGAAACTCGGGTGGTGCAAAAGGAGGTTTGCGACTCGAAGTCTCCTCCTTTTCGCGGAGCGCATGCCGGACGACAGAGAGGAGCACCGCCGGCTCGAAGGGCTTGCTCACCACGTCTCTAATACCGAGGCGCTTGATAAACTCGTCACTCACCACGTCGGTGCGTCCCGAGAGAAGGATGAGGGGTGTTCGCTGCCAACTCGCAAGGGATCGAAGGGAGGAGGCGAACTGCACGCCATTCATACGGGGCATCACGAAATCGAGAATCACGAGGTCTGGCTTGTGCGCCTGAACAGCCGCCAGGCCCTCTTGGCCGTCCTCGGCCTCGAAGATCTCGAAGCCCTGTGTGCCGAGCGCTTTTCGCACCTCGGCCCGAAGGAGCCTATCGTCATCTATAACAAGTATCGTGGTCATGGTGTACCATCAGCCAGTGGCCTCTTCGGGAAAAGCCCGCGCCAAAGAGAGAACATCATAACCCTAGTTGCCTGAACAGAAAAACCCGTTAACCTTTTACCAATTCCGCCGCTCATTCTACTACGCGGCGCCGTGGACGGAAGTTGCAAAAAAGCCCGGCGCCCAAGGGGAGTGTGATGTCCCAAACCGATTTTCAAAACTCGTATGCCAGGGCAGTGGAGTCTCTCTCAGTCGTGGCCAGGCTCGCTCAAGCGCTCGAACTGCCCGCCCAGGCGCGAGAAGCCATCGAGAAATCCTTTAGGCAAATGTCCGTCAGCTCGGTGGCGGCCTCGGAGGTCTCCCAGCGCTCAGGCTACGCCATGGATCATCTGCGGCGGGCGCTTGAGCTCATTCAGCAAGCCGGAGAGGAGCGCTTCGAGGAGGCGAGCCGCAGCGTCGCTCGCACCTTGGCGATTCTCTATCCATTATCGAAAATGGCCGACAGGCCTTCTGGCTTGCCAGGGTCGCCTGGCCCTGCGAAGATGGGGACAGGCTCTGAACGCCGCCAAGCTCGGCGGCTCGATATCCAAGCGGAGATCGGCATCGAGTCAGACAGCAACTTCTTCATGGGATTAACGGAGGACATCTCGACCGGCGGCATTTTCATCGCCACGTACGACGTGCGGACCATTGGCTCGCCCATGACCATCAACTTCACCCTGCCGGACGGCCACCTGGTGAGTGCCGAAGGCGTGGTGCGCTGGGTGCGCGAGTACCAGGGTGGAGATTCGGATGCCGAACACATGCCGGGCATGGGCGTCCAGTTCACCGCTCTGACGGAGCAGGACCAACACGCCATTGAGGCCTTCGTTCGGTACCGTCAGCCCATTTTCTACGACGACTAAACGTGCACAAACCGAGATTCTCATTCCGCCAAGCTCCTCTGTTCGTTGCTTTCGCCATGGCTCTGGCCGTCGCTTTGCCCGCCGCAGCTCAGAGGCTACCCGACGTGCCGCCGCAACAGAGCTTGCGCGGCAACGCCTTCGTCGACGCGTGGCTGGTCCTGCGCGGCGAGATCGACGCGCTGTCGGCCACCTCGGCCCATCCGGCGTTGCTCGAGGCTTGGATTGCCTCCCTGCCGAGGCCCATCCTCGTCGACATGCTGCGGATCGCGACCGAGCCTCGAACGAAAATGGCCATCGCGTCTCGACTTGCTCAGTTGGGCACTCCCGCAGACCGGGAAGAGCTGCAGCGCCTTCAGAAACAAATCTCTTGGCAAGGGCTTTCGGACAAGCTCACCGAGATTCGAGTCCGAGCAGGTGACCGCGCTCTCATCGCCAGGCTGCGCTTTGAGCTCGATTCCGAGGCGCCGGTGGTTCGCCTCGCAGCGGCAGAGCGCCTCGCTTGCGCTGGAGACGGAGCAGGGCTCGCGGTTCTCCGCAAAGCGCTCGACTCGGATTTCGAATCACAAGTGAGCACCGGGGCTCGGGCCCTCGGTCGCTGCGGCGCAGGCGATGACCTTGATCGTCTGCGACAACTCGCCAGAAGACGGCCCAAGGATCCAGCTGCGCTGTCTGCGCTCGGCGAGTTCCTCCTGCGCAAGCACTTTCCCTGGCATTACTACGAGATTGATCGAAGAGACGCGGCGTTTGTCCACGAGAGCACGCCGGGCGGAAGCTTTGACACTTGGTACTCGGCGCTGGGTCAGCTGATCGAGCAAGGCATTTTGAAAAGTGCTTCGGTGCCTGCAGCGCTCGTCGCTCTTTATAAAAAGGGCCCGCTTTTCGAAGATCGCCCTGAAGTTCTGGTCCGGCGACTCACCTCGCTGTCGGAAGCCTGGTCCATCATCGAGGCGAGCCTCGCAGCGACCAAGGAGGCGCCCGCTTGGCCCAAGAGCTTCTCAACGGCCGTTGCGCAGTTGTCCCCGGTGCCGCCCCAGGTCGAGACGCCAGCAGACCGCGCCCGACGCATTACCGCTGCCGTATCGCTCCTTCAAAGCCTGTGCGACGCCCTGGACTACGCTGAATCTCCCAAGGATCTCTCGGTCGCGGCGCTCTCTCCCGGTCTCGAGCGGGCCCTTGATCGCAGTTTTTCCACGACAGCCAGGCTCATGCCAGGCCAAGTCGCGGTTCTCAGTCTGGACAAGCCTACGGCGATTCGGGAGCTTCGTCTCTCGACCGTCTGCAGCGCCTTGGAAGGAGGCCGTCTTGCCGCGGTGCGGATTGAGCTTCTGGGCGCTGGGAATACCTCGGCCAAGTCGTTTGAGCTTGACCCAAATGATAATTATTTTCAAACGATTAAGCTCAACAGCAAGCCAGCGACCAAGCTCAAAATGAGCGTTGAAAAAATCGCCGGAAAAGGTCCGGCATGCCTCGCCGAGCTGCGTGTGCGGTGACGCCTTCCTCTGGCTTTTTGTTCCAAACGTTCACGGCCGCTGCCGCGAGACCACCGCAGCTCTTTTTCAGAGCGAAAACTTGATTCGTAACGCCATACTGTGTATACACTAACCTACATGTAGCATATGGAGAGGTGCATGCAGGATTTGTCGCGATATACGAAACGAGAAACCATTGAGATTCATTCTCGGTATCTGTCACTCCTCATCGGTGGCTCTGCAGCGCTCATAGCCTTGGTTTTCGCCTTGGGCCTCTTGGTGGGGAGTCGTCGAGGTGAGGCGCCTGTTTGCCCGAGCCGGGATCCGCTCGCGGCCCTTGACGCCGAAGCCAAGGAACCACCATTGCCAGAGCGACCAGCGGCTCCTCTGTCTTTTCACGAAACATTGGCCTCTGCGACCCAGACACCGCCTCTGGGGCTCAAGGCTGGCGAAATGCCCTCACCAGCCAGTGCCGTGGGCATTGAGCCAGGGCCAGTTCGCGCCCGCGGAGAAGAACCGGCGTTGTTGGAAGAGGTTCCAGGGGATGAGCCGGGCGTATACACTCTGCAGGTGGGTTCATTTCAACGAGCCGATGAAGCCTCGGACATGGTAAAACGGCTAGAGCGAGCAGGCTATCGCGCGTTCCTCGTGACCGTCAATATGCCAGACCGCGGCGGCAGATGGTATCGCGTTCGGGTTGGTCCGTACGAAACAAAAAAAGAGGCCTGGACATCCAAGGTGGCGTTTGAGGAGAAAGTGCGCATTCCGGCTTTTGTGGTCAAAAAGAAGACCGAGGGAGCAGCTCGTGGTGCGACCAACTTGACGCAGTCCGGGCGTGCGCCCAAAAGAGGATAGGCCCCGCGGCAAACCTATGGGGCTCGACTGCAGAGCCCAAAAAGGGAGAGGAAGAGGCACATGTTCGGAAATAGATTGGAAGACGCTGTCCGCAGTGTTCCAGGCGCCTCGGCCATCATTATCATGGGCTTCGACGGCATTCCCGTGGACTCCTACGGTGAACCCAAGGAGGTCGAAATTGAAACCGCGGGTATGGAGTTTTCTGTGGTGATGCGCGAGGTGCGCAAGACAGCAGAGCAGCTCGAGGCAGGAAGCGCCGAGGAAGTCCTGCTACGGACAGACCGGCTCGCGGCCGTGCTGCGGGTCGTCAGCGAGCAGTACTTCGTGGCCCTCACCCTGGACAAGGGTGGCAGCATCGGCAAGGCCCGATACGTGCTGCGCACCCTTGCCCCGGCCCTGCGCTCTGAGCTCTTTTAGTTGGCTTCCACGCGGCTCCCGCATGCCCTCTGTTTTTTGCGCTTTCTCCTGTTGTCCAGCCCTGTCTGTGGGCAAAAGCGAAAAGAGGCACAATTTTTTTTGCCTGGGGACTCTTCAGGCTGGAATCCTCTAGGGCATCGAGATGCCAAGCAAATGCCCCTATCTCCACTCTGCCCGCGGTCGATTCCCAGTCCCCTGCGCAGCTTCCCTCCTTGACGCCTTTCTCGTTGATCTCATACATTAATTTCGACCTCGCGATGCAGCGCGAGGCCCTGGTTTGGCCTGGCGGCCCCAAGGAGCTGTCAAGAGGCCCCGTTCAATGCGCAAGCGCGAGCAGTTATGGGTAGATGGAAGAATAAAAAGTGGCGGTCAATAAAAGCAAAATAGTCGAACAAGCCCAGAAGTACACGGCGAAGGGTCAATTCGACAAGGCTATCACTGAGTATCTTCGGGTGGTCAAGGCCGAGCCCGGCGACATTCGCACCTGGCTCAAAATCGGGGATCTCTACACGCGCAAGGGCTCTCGCAAAGAGGCCACCGACACCTATCTCAAGGTGGCCGACCATTACACGAAAAACGGCTTTTATCTGAAGGCCGTCGCGGTCTACAAGCAGATCCTCAAGCTGGACCCGACCCTGCTCGAGGTGCACGAGCTGCTCGCCAAATCGTATATGGATTTGGGTCTGTCTTCTGAGGCCCTCATCCAGCTCGAGCAGCTCGCCGACATGTACCAGCGCACTGGGCGAACGCAGGAGATGCTCAACGTGCTTCTGCGCATGGGCGAGATCGATCCCCACAATATCGCCACCCGGCTGCGCATCGCCGAGCATCTCTCCAAAGAAGAGCGAATCCCCGAGGCGGTGGAGAACTTCGCGGCAGCGTGCAACGAATTGCGCGCTCAGGGCCGAGCCGACGACTATGTCAAGGTCGCCGAGCGTCTGCTCTACCACGACTCGACCCGCGTGGCCGTGGCGCGAGAGGTGGCCCGCATCTATGTCGAACGCGGCCAATACAAGCGCGCTTTGTCCCGGCTTCAGCTGTGCTTCATCAAGGACCCGCGGGATCTGCCCACGCTCGAGCTTCTGGCTCGCGCGTTCCACGGACTCGAGCAGCCCGAAAAGGCGATCTCGGTTTATGGCGAGATGGCCGCGATCCAAAAGGATCGGGGTGAGCACGCAGCGTACGCCGAGACGATGCGGAACATCCTCAATATCGATCCGAAGGACTCCACGGCTCGCGCCGCGGTCGAGAGGGCCGGCTTGCGACCTCCGAGCCAGCATCCATCCGACGCCCCTCGGCTCAGCGCGCAGCCACTCGATGGTCTTTGGTCGCCTGCGGATGCTCTTTCCAAGTTCGCAGGGGAAACGACTTCGCCAAGCGATGCCAGCATCGACGTGCACACCGAGAGTCAATCCGCTCCCTCGCCTACCTCGCACGCAAACGCTCCGCAGACCGAAGAAGTGGCGCAGCAACTCTCCGAGGCTGAGATAGACGAGCGGAGCAACAAGATCATCAGCGAGACCGAAGTACTGCTCAAATACGGCCTCAAGGCGCGGGCCTGCGAGCACCTGCGGCGCGTCTTCGATCTCGATCCCTACAACATCGATGCTCGGGAAAAGCTCAAGGATTTGCTGCTCGAGCTCGGCTCTGTCGACGAAGCCCTCGATCAGCTGTTCCTTCTGGCGGACGTGTTCAAGGAGAGTCAACCCGAAGGCTCGGTCTATTACCTCCACGAGATCTTGAAAATCGACCCGAGCAACAGGCTCGCGAGACAACTGCTCAGCGACGTGGGCGGCGTCATGCCAGAGGAGCTCCGGGAGGAGGAGCCTGCCACGACGTCCCCTGAAGAGTCCACCTATGTCGGCCCGCAGAAGAGGGAGCGCAAGGAGGACAGCGGGGTGGCCGAGCTGGAGCTCGATGATATCGACGAGTCCATCCCCGGCATGAACGAGACCACTGCGCCGGAGCGACACAGGCAGGACGAAGGGATCGACCTCAGTCTTCAGGATTTGACGCTCCAAGATGAGTTTTTTGAAACCCCGCTCACCGGTCTGACGGGCGAGTTCGACATTGAGAATGTCCACCTCAGCGACTTCGCAGAGATCGGTGTAGAGGATGCCGTGGTCGACTCCACTGCGCGCGAGGGTGACATCCCCGACTTGTCTGGCGAAGTGATGGTGGCCGACGAGGACGAGGGCGAATACTTTGATGAAGAAGAAGTGATGATCGAGGACGATGTCGACGAAGACGTTCCCGTCGTCAGCAGCGAACGACTCCCGGTGCCGCTCGACGATGGTCCCGCGACTCGCGAGTATAACGAGCTCTACGTCATGGGTCACGCGCTCGAAAACGGGGAGCAGGCACAAGAGAGACACCCACACTACAGCGAGCCTCCGACTGGCCGTCATTCCATGGCCGAGATCCTCGCCGCCGAAGCTGTTCGGGTCAGGGAAGGCAAGGGCTCTGCGCCAGTGCGCATCCCGGACAGCTCGCCTGTCGACCTCGCTGCTATCGACAGTTGGCACATGCCCCCAGAAGAGCGCGCTGACCCATCCGTCGCCGCAAAGACCGCGCCACCTCCGGCGGATCTGAGCGCTGAGGCTGCCGAGGTCGAGTTCTTTCTCGACCAAAGCCTGTTTGACGAGGCTGTCCAGATTATCGACGACCTCGAGCGGTCCTACCCTGGTCATCCAACCCTAGCCGCTTTGCGAGGGCGGTTGCCTGCGTCAGCGGCTTTAGCGCTTCCACTGGAACAGACCGACAGCGAGCGCTCGAGCCTCATCGCGGAGGGGCTATTCGACGCCGCAGATTTCTCCGACAGCCTGGCCGAAGACCCGGTGGAATTGGGGCGGACTAGCCTAGCGGAGAACCTCTCTGGTCAGTTTCGCGTCGAGGTGAAAGAGCAAGTCGACGACACGGACTTCGCCACGCATTTCGACCTCGGCATGGCGTACAAGGAGATGCGGCTCTCCGACGAAGCGATCAAGGAGTTCAAGATCGCCTCGGGTGATCCCGAAAGGGCCGGACAAGCCCAAATAATGATCGGTCTGTGTCATGCCAGCGCGGGTGACTTGGACAGAGCCGTCAAGATCTTCGAGGAGGGCCTCAACAGCAACGGTCTACCCATTTCGGATCGTTTGGGATTGTTGTACGAGCTCGGCAAGCTCCACGAGGAACGCTCGCAGGTCGACCTTGCGCTCACCTGCTACGAGAATATCGTCGCCGAGGATCCGGCGTTCGCGGATGTCGTCGAACGCATCAACAGGCTTCAATGAGCACTCGTCGGAAAGTGAGCGTCTTGTCTACGAGCCTTATGTGGACGATCTTGACAGCGTTTAGCAGCCTCGCCTCGTGTGGACCGAATGAGCCAATAGCGGCGCCACCGGCCCCAGATACTGCGAGGCAGGCCGAGCCGAGCGCTTCGGCGACGACTGCTCCGAAGAGGGACGAAGCGCGAACCTGGTCGGCCTTCCGAGGCGACGCCCGCCACACAGGGCGCTCCTTCGTGCGCGGTCCGCGATCGCCCAAGCTCGCGTGGGTATTCCGCACCGGCGATCGCGTCTACGCGGACGTCGCGTTGTCACAGGGCGATGCCGTGTACGTGGTCTCCCACGACCACAAGCTCTACGCAGTGGGCAAAGACGGACGCGAGTTGTGGTCCTACGACACGGGTGGCAAGGTTTGGACCACGCCGGCTGTGGCCAAGGACGGCAGCATTTACGTCGGCACCGACGAGGACAAGATCATTGCCCTTTCCAGCGATGGCGCGAAGAAATGGACCTTCTCCACCCGGCCCGAGGAGGCAACCAAAACCAAGGAGCCCGCAGGTCGCTACGATGTGGACACCTCACCGGTCATTGGCCCCGACGGCACGGTGTACTTCGGTTGTCACAACCTGTTTCTCGGCTTGTCTCCACATGGCGACATCGCCTTGTCCTTTCTCGCAGGTACGAGCAAGGACAAGATCTTCTCGAGCCCGGCCATGGCCGATGACGGTACGTTGTACTTCGGCACTCAGGGCCGCTACTTCTTTGCCCTGCCCAAAACGGGCAAGCCCCTGTGGACCGTGACCACGGACGGAGACAACGATAGCTCGCCTGTGGTGGGCGATGACGGCACGGTGTTCTTCGGCTCAGACGACGGCAAGTTGCGGGCCGTAGCACCAGGCGGAGCTCTGCGATTCGAAGTCATCTTGGGCGGTGCGATCCGCGCGCCCCTAAGCCTGACCCACGACGGCGCCGTGCTCGCCCCCACTTCTGGACCCGTGCCAGCCCTCGTGGCCGTAGACGCTCGCACAGGGCAAGAGCGGTGGAGGTTCGCCATCGAGCCAGGACAGGGTGACTTCTATGGCATCCAGGGCGGGGCTGCTGTCGACAAGGACGGCACCATCTATTTCGGCGGTCGCGACCATTTCATCTATTCGCTGACTCAGGACGGAAAGCTGTCGTGGCGCTACGAAACCGGCGATCAGGTAGACAGCGGCGCGGTTCTCGGACCAGACGGGACGCTTTATATCGGCAGCGACGACAAGCGCGTCTATGCGTTTCGCGACTGAAACCAAAAAGCTTCAGTACAAATCATAGTGGAGAAGTCGGCACTCGATCCCGCCGTTCCACAGAACCTCGCGGCTCTTGGGGTGCAGTCCGATCTTGCCGGCGAGAAACTTGGAGCCCACGAGAAGGTGAGCGGTCATCCCGCGGCACCGTCGCTTGAGCGCGTCTCCCAAAGCGGTGTACGTCTTGGCCAGCTTGTCGAGCTCTCCCAATCGCTCGCCATAGGGCGGATTGGCGACCAGTATACCGCCTTCTCGCCCTGCCAAATCGGCAGCATCGGCGCGGCGCAATCTGACGAGATCGTCAACGCCTGCCCCTTGTACAGCGGCGGAAGCTGCGCGAACGGCGGTCTCATCGACGTCGGCCCCCGAGATGGCCTCGCCCGCGTCCGGGCTGATTTGCTCCCGGGCTTCGTCAATGTGGGCGAGCCACAACGGCCGATCGAATGACAGATGGCCCATGAACGCGAACCTCCGGCCGAGTAGGCCTGGCGCGATATTCCGGGCGATGAGAGCCGCTTCGACGAGCAGCGTGCCCGAGCCGCACATGGGGTCGATGAGCGGCTGCGTGCCGTCGTACCCGGACAGGAGCAGAATGCCCGCCGCCAGGGTCTCCTTGAGCGGCGCGGGCGTGCCGAAATCCGGTCGATAGCCGCGCCGGTGCAATCGTTCTCCCGAGGTGTCGATGCTCAAGGTGCAAAGGTCACTCACGATGTGGGCGTTGATGCGCACCGTGGGGTTGCGTGGATCCACGTCGGGTCTGCGGCCGCGTTTCTCTCGAAAGCGGTCGACGATGGCGTCCTTGACCACGCGGGAGATGAACTGGGTATGGTCCAGGCCGCTATTGCCCGCCACCGCGTCCACGGCCAAGGTCTGAGACAAGGAGATGTAGTCTTCCCATTGAACGCGCTTGGCGCCTTCATAAAGGGCCTCTCGACCGCCAGCTGGAAACGTCGCGATCTCCATAAGCACACGATGGGCAGTGCGGCACCACAGGTTGGCGCGGTACACCGTGGACAGATCACCGGAAAAGGACACACCGCGATTGCCTGGTACGACCGAAGTCGCGCCGCAACGGCGCAGTTCTGCGGCCAGCACCTGCTCTAGACCCACTCCGGTGGGACAGTGCAGTCGCAGGGGCTGCTGCTTGGGCGATCGTTTTACGACTGTGGGACTCGTGCTCATGGGTCTCTTTTTTCGTGGGGGTACTAGTTGGAGCGCTTGCTTCGCAGTTCTTTGGCGGCCTTGGCCACTGCGCCAGAGACGTTCTTGTCGCGCTCGATGGCACGGAGATCGTTGGCGCGCAGATGGGGCAAAAAACGCAGTGCGAACTCGAGGGGCGTACGCGGGTTCTGTGCGAGGTTGAGTTTCACCGTGTAGTGCTTGGTCCACTCTCGATTACGAGCGATGAATCGCACAGCATCCTCGGGGAGTGTGCGATAGCGCGAATAGAGCATCACCTCGGAGTCGCGGATGCCAGGAGACTGAACCACGGCCATGATCACCAGTTTGTTGCTGTCACGGATGAGCATGGCGCGCTGGCTGGCGTTGCCGAGAGTGGCCAAACGGATTTTGGAACAGATGTTGAGCTTGGACAGGGTCTTCATCAAAGATTCGACCTTTTTTTGGGTCTCTTCTGGGGTCTCGATGGGCTGCTCGGTCGAGTTGGACTCGAGGATCGCCGAAACGGTCGCTTCGTCGATTTCCTCGGCTGCTTCCTCGAGCAGAGAAGCGTGGAGCTCGTCGTCCACCAAAGCGGGCTCGGGACCAGCCTCGCTCGGAGCGGTTCCGCCGGTGAGGGCGGCTTTGATTTGCTCGAAGCTCGGGATGCCGAGGAGCTCGATCCCGGCGCGCACCGCCAGCTCCACGGCCCGGTCCACTGTGGACATTCTCGCCTTTTTGTTGTGGTAGAGCGCTTCTATGATGGCTGGACAGGCGAGCATGCGCGTCTCGTTGGCCGCGATCATCTCCAAGGTGTCTTCGCTGTTGCACGAGCGGGCTATCATCACTGCGGTCTCGTCAGCCAGTGATTTGTTGAGCAGAACCTTGTGCAACATCGTTGGTCGGCCGGCGAGCAGAGGGGCCAGTCCGTCGAGGACCTCCTGTCGTGTTACCTGCTCCAAGGCGCCGCCGAGCACGGACTCGGGGAGATTGCCCACCGTGGCCCGCGCTTTGTGCGAGACCTTCTCATCTGCGTCGTAGGCGAGCGCGTATAAAGCGATCAGCAGATCTCCAGTGGGCAGTGGCGCCATGCCGTCCGCGGCCATGAGCTTGATGGGCGCAGGCGCGCCAGGGCTCAAAATTTTCGAGAGCTGTGGCGACAGGTCGGCAAATGTCACTGGGTGCTGCATGAGTCGAGACCCTCCTTGCCGAAACTGGCAAGCGGCTACCTTAGCGCGGGCCAGAGCTATTGGCCAGGCCGAAGCTCCAGCAAGGCATTCGCGATGGCCTGCTCGGAAGTGCCGGCAATGGTCACGGTCATCGCGAGCTGTCCCTCCTCTTCGAGGGTGTAGCCCTCCACGATGAGAGTCTGACCGGGGTGCACGGTTTTATTGAACCTCGCCTCAAACGATTTTAGACGAGCCGGATCTCCCGCCGCCATCGCCTTGATGGCCACGCGAGCGGCGATGCCATAGAAGCACAAGCCGTGGAGAATGGGCCGCTCGAACCCCGCCTTGGCCGCGACTTCGGGGTGAGAATGGATGGGGTTCAAATCTCCGGACAAACGATAGAGCAATGCCTGATTGTCGCCTGTTGGCACTTCGACCCTGAAGGCAGGCGACGAGCCTTCCTTGGGTCGCGTCCGCAGAAGCTTTGGGGGACGCTCGCCGCCAAAACCGCCCTCGCCGCGCAGAAGCAATTGCCAGGTGGTGCGAGCCACGAGCTCGCCGCCTATTTGCGTTTCCGTGTCGATGAAGACGAGGGCGCCTATCTTCATGTCCCAGGCACCGGAGATCCGTCCGGTTGTCAGGGCTCGTCCCGCTGGCGGAATGGGCCGCAAGAGCTCGGTGCGTTGTCCGCTATGCAAGAGCGTCACGAGGTTGGCCCCGGAGCTGTGAAGAAGCGCTTGCACCGGAGGAAATGCGGGTGCAACGGCGTATGTGGGCAGCACCAGGGGTGCCGGGTCGTCGAGCAGGAGCTCGAGGTCGTCGATGCTGGCGCCCACGCCGAGGGCGTAAAGAGCCACGTCGCGCCAGTTGTAGTCGTGAACGAACGGCTCTGTACTGCGGCCGACGCAGCTCGGGTCGAACGGCATTGAGGCGCCTCCCTTCGGTGAGTGGACCACTCCCATGTTCCTGGCCCTGCAGCCAGTCGCAATGTTTGTGTAGGCGTTGGGCCAGGAACCTGTCCTGCCCATCGCAAGGGCCATACCACGAGGGAGTCACATTGGACAAGGCAGCGCCGGCAGTGGTATATCCGCGTAAATGTCGACGCGTAAACGAGTACGATGAAGAAAGTGAAAAGATGAACGACGCGTCCCACAACCCAGAGTCCATGACACCGCCCAGCCTCGGCACGAGCGACGACTACGACGAGGAGCTCCTTGCATTGCCTGGGCCAGTGCCAAGCCCATGGTACGCGGTGATGACCGCTGCGGTCATCATTTCCTCGGTTGTCATCCTCGTGTGGTTTTGGCCAGACATGCGCTACTTCTTGCGCTTTTCGTCCGAGCCCGTGGACCTGGGGGACGCTTCGGCCTTGGACCTTCACCAGCTGAAGCACAACTCGTATGTCGAGCTCTCGGGGCTGCCGAGGGTCAATCGCATGGTGCAGTACACCGACGGCACCTGGTGGTTCAAGAAGGACAACGTCCGCCGCATGTTCCCAGTGACGGGACAACGAGGCCTACTCGTGCGCTGGGAAGGCGACTTGAAGGTGGAATACTCGGGGGAGGTGCAGATACGGCCGACGTTGCCCTCGAATTTCACAGGTCGCCTGATGCAGATCGACAAGCTGCCCTTCGGCACGCGTTATCGTTCGGTCTTCGCCTTCTTCAAAACTCGTTGGGATGAGGATATCCCTTCCGACGCATGGGTGCTCCTCGACGAAGAGGTGCCCTCGGACAACACCTGGGTCCTGGCCGTCTATGGGCTCTTTGTCGCCTTCATCGGTCTCAACGGGCGCAAGCTCTGGCGCTGGCAGCAGGCTTGGCGGAACCGATGAAAATCGGAATCGATACAACCGCGCCCTCTGTCGACCTATCGGTGGCCGGGTGGTCCTTGCTCGCGGTGACTCTCTGGGAGTTCGCCGTGGGTCGGTGCGCTGCGACGTTCGGTGTCTTTCAAGTCGTCGGAGCGAGTGGGAGCCTGGCGCACCTGGCAGACTCGACCCAGGTGGCGACCACGGCTGTTGCGGTTCTGTCTTTGGTGCTGGCAGCGACGGGACTTGTGCGCTTGTGCACAGACGAGCGGTTCGCGGCTCTGCCAGCGAGAGTCGTGCTCCTATTTGCCTCGCCGTTCGCTCTGCCGATCATCGCGGTGTCCATCTTTCGCCCGGTTCAGGCGCTGTTCGTTCGAGTCGGCTACCTGGGTGTGGTCATCCTAATCTGCCTCCTCATGCTGCTCACTGCGCTGCATCGCATTGGCGGACAGAAGAGGCGAGCGGCTTTGCTTCTAGGCACCGTACCGTTGCTCCAAGCCGTCGCGATGTTCACCGGTGGGTTTTCCGTGAGCGCCCCAGAGTCGGTTCTCGGCCGAGTCGCGCATCACGCTGCTGGCCTCGCCCAGGCCTTGTACCTAGTGACCCCGCTGCTGTTGCTGTCGTTTCTCTTTCCAAATGGTCTTCTTGGATACTTGAAGGCGCCGAGCTGGAAAGCGGCGCTGGCGAGCCTGCTGGTCGCCGGTGTGGGAGCTGTCACCGTCGTGCTCGTCGGCGATCCGATCGTGCTGGGGCTAGCGGCCTTCCGCGCCATGGGGCTGTCTCTGAACCTCGCGTTTGCGCCGGCGCTCTACGTCGTTTCCGCCGCGCTCACGACCCTCGTCGGCGTGTCGCTGCTCTCGGGCAAACAGGTTTCCGCCGATGATCGCCGCTTGGGTCTGGGAGTATTGCTCGTCGCCATGGTGGGGCTGCACCAGTTCCAACCTTATCGACTATCCCTCTTGCTGGCCGGGTTCATCTACTTGGCGCGCGGACTCGTGGGGCCGGCCCTGGATGCGCTGCCCTCCCCTGCGCCGAACCCTCCTGCCGCGAACGAGGGATAAACAAGGGGTAGTTGTTCCTAGAGTAAAAAGGACTTAACTTTTCTTCAGTCTCAACCGTCTAATAAACATTTGCACCGAACAAGGTCTGGGTGACGATGGACTACAGCGGAAAAATCCTAGACAACAAATATCAGGTCATAACGATTCTCGGACGCGGCGGTATGGGTGCCGTGTACAAGGGCGTGCACAAAGCCATTGGCAAAAGCGTGGCCATCAAGTTCCTGCACGCCGAATTCGCCGGTAATTCCGAGGTGGTCAAGCGTTTTTACCGCGAGGCGCAAGCCGCTGCGGCCATCGGCCATGGCAACATCATCGATGTGATGGACGTGGGCGTGTCTCCAGAGGGCGAGCCCTATCTCGTCATGGAGTACCTAGAGGGCGAAAGCCTGTCGGCCATGCTCCGTCGCGTTGGCCCGCTGCCTGTGGAAGCGGCGTGCGGCATCTTGGAGCCTGTTTTGCTCGCGCTCCATGCTGCCCACGCAAAAGGCATCGTGCACCGCGATCTCAAGCCAGAGAACATCTTCCTCGTCCATCGGGAGGGCGAGCCACCAAAGGTCAAGCTCATCGACTTCGGCATCTCCAAATTCGTCGGCGCGCCGGGGAACGAAAAGCTCACCCAAACCGGCTCGGTCATGGGCACACCGAGCTACATGTCGCCCGAGCAGGCCCGTGGCGATCGCAACCTCGATCACCGATCGGACTTGTATGCCGCAGGTGTCATATTTTACGAGATGCTCACGGCCTGCCTGCCCTTTCCCGGCGAAAACTACACGCAGATCATCATCAATATCTTGACTGCCCCACCTCTGCCGCCCAGGGAGGCTTACTCGAACTTCCCCGGGCAGGCTGAGTCTTCGCTCATGAAGTCCCTGGAGAAAAACCCGGACAAGCGGCACCAGAGCGCTTTGGAGTTTCTCAATGCGCTCAAGGTCGTCGAGGGGTTCTCCAACCGCCAAGAGCGGCTCACCATGATGGCCGCAGGTATCACCCACAAGACGTTCGCCAGCGGCGATCTGGGCAAACAATCCGACCTGACCGGCCCGTCGGTAGCGGCCGACGTCCTCTCCCAGGTGATGGGAGGTACGCCCACGGGTTGGGCTGGGACGATGTCCGGCTCTCTCAAGGCAAAACCCTCCAAAACCCCGCTCGCCATTGGGCTTGCGATCGGCGCCACCGCGTCAGTGGCAGCTGCGGCGATTGCGATCTGGGCGATTTTCGTCGCGCCCGAGCCCCCCAAGGCGTCCTCGATGACTTCGTCGGTTGCCTCGCTCGTGGGGCTCGAGGGCTCGGTGCAGATCGCCATCGAAGGAGCGCCAAAGGGTTCGACATTCAAATTTGGCGACAATGTCTACACAGGCAATCCGTTTGCCGTGCCCAAAGATACCGCCATCGTGGCGCTGGAAGTGCGCGCTCCTGGCTTTGCGCCGCACAGTACCTTCATCGTGCCGTCGGAAAACCGAGTGGTGCGCGTGGATTTGAGGCCACTCTCCATGGGGTTGCCCCCGGAACAGCCGAATTCAGTCGCACACAGCGAGCCGACCTCCTCTTCTCGGAGTAAGAACCGACGGGACAAAAAGGGAACGGAAGCCACACCGCCCAAGTCGCCGAGCGCTTCGGCCCCAACTGCCGTGTCCCCGCCGGCCACCGCTCCAGTGGCTCTCCCCAGCAGCCCTGCGCCAACGGCCGAGTCTGAGCCCAAAGCAGAACCCAAGAAGGCCGAAAAAGACAAGCGAATGGTGGACGGCGCCAGGGGCACTAAGATCCGCACTTCGTTCGAGTGAGAGCTATTTTTGATTCTCGCGGGAGTCGCCTGCATCTGCCTAGAATCCCAGCAGGCAATCCACCACGTCTCGCACGATAGTCCAGGGCTGCACCAGTAGGCCATTCACGAAGGCCGCTGGCGTGCCCTCTGCTCCAGCCGCCCTCACCTCGTCGCGGTCTGCCATGAGATAGGATTCGGTTTGCGCGGAAGCGTAGTCTGCGGCGTACTGACTCATGTCTAGATCGAGGCTCTGCGCCATCGTGGTGAGGCCTGGATAATCGAGCTGTCCCGCACTTGCGAAAATGAGATCGTGCATCGGCCAGAATTTTCCCTGCAGATGGGCAGCGTGGGCGGCGCGATGCGGATTCCACGGGCTGGCGTCTATGTCGTCGGAAAACGCGTAGTGACCGAAATAGAGGGCCGTCCGCGAAGCATACCTTGGATCTTCGTACATTTGTGCAAAGGCGTCGGCCGCGTCTCGGCAATGCGGACAATAAAAATAGGCGTAAACGTCGACGATGATCTCTGCCATTGCCGGCGTGCCGCGATAAGGAGCCGACGTGCGGTCGAAAGGTTGTGCATCGCTCATGGCATAGGGCAAAAAGTCCGAGTTGCCGCAGAAATCCGGATAGCGGTCGAGAACCGTGCTCGTGTCTTTTGGGCCGGTTTGCGATTCGGTCGTTCCATTGCCGCTCTGCGTATCGCTCGGCAAAGGGTCGGTGTCCAGACACCCGGGATTTTCAGTATCGATTGAGCACTGGCCAGTCGTAGCGTCGCTGTTCGATGGGCTGTTCGAGTCAGCGCCTTTCCAATAATCGACAGCGTCCTTCGAGCAGCCCATGCCTGAAGAAAGGCACCCCATCAAGAAAAGCACTCTGAGCGTGCGCATCATGGGCGATTTTAGCACGCCCACGCTGCCCGGAGACACCTCCTATTGAGAATTTCGATCGAGGGCGGCCTGCACATGCACATGCAGTACCTGCAGTGCCGCCGGGGTCATACCGGGAATGCGCGAGGCCTGGCCTAATGTCGAAGGACGGAGCCGAGCGAGCTTCTCCACGATTTCGCAGCGCAGTCCGGGCAGAGCGCGATAGTCGAGGTCTAGTGGGAGCTGTTCCTTTTCCAGCCACGAGAGCTCACGGGCCTGGGCTTCCTCCCGTTCGAGATACCCTCCGTACTTGATTTCCACCTCGACTTTCGAGGCAATCTCGTCGGGCATTCCGTCCAGCCACGGCGCGACGGGTCGCAAGTCGCTCAGGCGAACTCCGGCCCTGCGCAGGAAATCGGCGAGAATCGTCGGCTTGGCTACCTCGGGCAATCCGAGCTCCCGAAGGCGGGCGTTCGTCTGAACCGACGGGTTGAGCCTGTCGCGGCCCAGCCGCTCGCAGGCCTCGAGGACAACGGCTCGTCTTGTTCTCACCCATAAGGCTTGCTCGGCATCGATGAGCCCAGTGCGGCTTCCGACCTCGAGCAAGCGCTCCTGCGCATTGTCCTCCCTCAAGAGCAGTCGGTACTCGGCCCGGGCCGTGAGCATGCGATAGGGCTCATCCACTCCCCGCGTTGTCAGGTCATCGATCATGACCCCCAGGTAGGCCTGCTGACGCGCAAGGACGAGCGGTGGCGCCCCCTGGCTCGCCAGGGCGGCGTTGGCACCTGCGACGAGCCCGAGTCCGGCGGCTTCCTCGTATCCTGAGGTCCCGATGACTTGGCCGGCGAGATACAGTCGATCGATGTCGCACGACTCCAGCGTCCGCTGCAGAGCAGACGGCTGCACGGCATCGTATTCCACGGCATACCCGTAGCGAACAATGCGGGCCTTCTCGAGTCCGGGAATGCTGGCCACGAGCTCATCTTGCACGTCTTGGGGAAAACTCGTGGACAACCCAGAGGGATAGACCGTGGAAAAGCTCCGATCCTCGGGCTCTAGGAAGAGCTGATGCCGATCCCGATCGCGGAAGCGTTCCACCTTTGTCTCGAACGAGGGACAGTAGCGAGGCCCTATGCCGGTAATCGCTCCGCTGTACAGAGCCGAGCGATGTAGATTTCGCAGGGCAATTTTCTGGGTTTGGGGCGTCGTATAGGTGAGAAAGCAGGGGAGCTGTTCCCATTGAGGCGTTGTGCTGCGGGGATCGAAAAACGGGATGGGATGCTCCCCAGGCTGGGGCTCGAGCCTCGAAAAATCCACCGTTTTTGCATCGATTCTGGGACAGGTGCCTGTCTTGAGGCGGAGGAGAGGAAGCCCTGCTTCTTCCAGGCTGCGAGCCAACCGCACCGAAGGGCCTGCGCCGCGGCGTCCTCCCGCTTCGGTCCGATCCCCAACAAACAGCCGTCCGCGCAGGAAGGTGCCGGTCGTGACCACGACGCAGCGCGCCTCGAGGCGTCCCCCGCGCTCTAGGTGTACGGCGCACACAACGGGCCGTCCGCCGGTGCGAGAAATTTCGACTCCCAAGGCGCGATCTTCCAGGATGTCGCCCCTTAATCCCGAAAGCGTGCGAACCATGTGCTCACTGTAGATCCGCGAGTCGGTCTGCACCCGCGTGGCTCGTACAGCCGGACCCTTTCGACGGTTCAACGTACGAAACTGGAGCCCGCTGCGGTCTG
The DNA here is from genome assembly GCA_025453525.1 of Myxococcota bacterium. Lineage (GTDB taxonomy): Bacteria > Myxococcota_A > Polyangia > JAAYKL01 > JAAYKL01 > JALOQD01. The sequence continues at coordinate 11,877 of JALOQD010000004.1, read as the reverse complement.
CCGCGAGGCCCATGAGACCTCCTAGGGCGACGACCTCACGAACGAGTTGGCTCTTGCCCGGACCGCCCACAGCTGGGTTGCACGGTTGGTGGGCGATTTCGGCGAGGCTGGGCGTGACCAAAAGGGCCTGGACGCCTATGCGAATAGCCGCGGCAAAGGCTTCACAGCCTGCGTGCCCTCCGCCGATGACGATGACATCGTACATAAATGCAACTGCCTGGCCACGGGCCCCTTTGTGAACGTTCCTTGCCGCATTCGCCGCTCAGCGCACAGCCGGCAGCAGTTCTTTCACAACGGTGGCGCAGATTCAATACGGTTTTTAAGGTGGTTGCCATGACTTGATTGTCCAGATTCTCTAGATTGCAACCCATGCCGATGTTCGAGAATCGGCCAGCATCCCCATGCTGCCGATGGACAATCAATTGAATATGAATTAATAGTGAGTGTTGCTTAATGGACCTTTGACAAAAGAAGGAAAATTAAGTACATTACAACAAAAACCCCGAGGTGGGAGATGCGGAACTGGGATCCAAAGCTGTTCGACCAGCTAAACGCACTGCAAGATCTGGATTTGGAGGCCCGTTCCCTGCAGAACCAGATTGAAGAGTTCACGCGAAAATCCAAAGAGGAGGATCCACAGATCGTCCAGCTCAAACGGGAGGCGTCGGAGCTGGAGCAACGAATGTCGGCCACCTCTGCCCAGTATCAGATGTATATCGATACCTTGGAGGACATCCGAGCCGCCATCGCCGGCATGACGAGCGGAAAGCCCGGAGCCATCAAGGCACGGACGCGCTCGTCCACAGAAGCCCTGAAAATCGAAGAAGAAAAGCTCGCTCTTCTGGTCCAGGAGACTGCGAGCCAGCTCCGCCTTCAGGACGAGATGAAGGGGGAGATCTCTGGGAAAATCATCGCGAGGTCCAAGGCTGTAGAGACGCAACAGCGCGGTCCAGAAGCCGAAATTCGCCTCTTGCTCTGCCGCATCGACGAGCTGACCAAGCAGCGAGACCTCGCTGCGGGCGGCATTCCGCTGGAACTCCTGCGCACGTATGATCGACTGAGCCGCTCCCGGTCCGGAATCGCTCTGACTCGGCTCGCCAACGGAGTGTGCTCGGTGTGCCGGATGGAAATGCCCACGGCGATTGTCTCCAGGTTGAAGCTGGGAGACACGATTCCCAACTGCCCGGCTTGCGGGCGGCTCGTGGCCAGCGTGGAGTTTGATGAGACTTTCGAATCTTTTCAATCGAAGCGCGCTGCCGTCTATCAACAAGAGGACGAGGAGGAGGACGACGAAGAAGAACGTCCGCGTCGTCCCGTTCCTTTGGACGAGGAATCCGACGAAGAACGCGAGCCCGCGGCCGAAGACGAGGACGGTGAGGCTGGCGAGGATTCCGAAGAACTGCCTGAGAAAGACGACTCAGACTCCTCAACGGGTCTGCGCCGCGAGGGCTCCGCAAAAGTCGCCAAGGTGGGCAAATCCGTCAAACCTGGCAAGTCGGCCCGTTCTAAAATCATCGAGATGACGTCGGCCAAATCTGCGGCCTCAGGCAAGCCGGTCGCGACCAGTGGTAAGAAAAAGGGCGAAGCGGTCGTGACAAAGGCAGGGAGAGAGTCTACGCCCCCTGAGATGGTGGCCAAGGCGCCCGAGAAGGCAGCGGTCACGGCGAACAAGCCAGAAAAGCCGGCCTCCCAGAAGCGAACGAGTCAAGCGCCGGGCAAGACGACCAAGCCTGAGAAGGCGGCCAAGACAAGTCCGGTCAAACCGAGCAAGCCCGAAAAAGCACCGGTGAAAAAAGCGCCGGCTCAGAAGGCGCCAACCAAGCCGTCCAAGCCACCTGGAGCGCCGAGTAAGGCGACCAAGGCTCCGGCCAAGCCGGCCAAGGCAGCGGTGAAGACGAACAAGCCATCCAAGGCTTCGGCTAAACCGAAAAAGCCGGCCAAGAAGGCTCCGGCCAAGCCGATAAAACCGACCAAGGCTCCGGCCAAGCCGATAAAGCCGACCAAGGCTCCGGCCAAGCCGATAAAACCGACAAAGGCCCCAGCCAAGCTGAAAAAGCCGGCCAAGGCTCCGGCCAAGCTGAAAAAGCCGGCCAAGGCTCCGGCCAAGCCGATAAAACCGACCAAGGCTCCGGCCAAGCCGGCCAAGAAGGCCAAGAAGGCCCCAGCCAAGCCGAGCAAGCCAGCCTCGGGCCGCGGCAAGAGCCGCTGATAAAAAAGATTGAACGCCTAGGCGGACCGAGAGATTCTTTACAGAAATGACGGACGATTGGACCAGAAGGGCCTTTCTCGGCCGATTGGCGCGCAGCGGCGCTGCCGCCGCGCTCGTGAGTGGAGCAGCCGCTGCTCTCTACGAACCTTCCACACTCGGGCCGTCCCCAACGCCTCGCCTCGCCCAAACCCGCGATTTTCGGCAAGGCCTGGCGCTCGAGCCCGAAAGGATTGTCGTTGCGCGGGTCGGAACTGCAGCCGAGTCGACCCGAGCTGCCATCGAAAAGCTCGGCGGCATGTCGCGTTTCGTACGGCCCGGAGAAGTGGTCGCACTCAAGCCAAACATCGGCTGGGATCGGACTCCTGCCCAGGCCGCGAATACGAATCCAGAGGTCGTCGCGACCCTGATTCGCCTGTGCGCAGAGGCGGGAGCTGGGAAAGTCATCGTGACCGACGTGAGCTGCAATGAGCCGCGCCGCGCTTTCACTCGTTCTGGAATCTGGCAAGCCACCGAAGCAGCAGGCGGCATCGTGATGCTGCCGGCCGAGCACCGGTTTCGCGAGCAGGATATCGGCGGGCGCATCCTGGGACGAATGCCGGTTCTTACCCCCGTTTTTGCAGCAGACCGCCTGATCAACGTCCCTTTGGCCAAACACCATAGTCTATCGCGGTTCACCGGCGCCATGAAGAACCTCTATGGCGTGCTCGGGGGTCGTCGCAATCGCTTGCATCAGCGCATCGACGAATCCATCGCCGATCTCGCGGATTTTGCCAGAGCTACGCTCACGGTCATGGACGCGACACGGGTTCTCGTGCGCGGCGGACCACAGGGCGGTAGTCTAGATGATGTCGTCGCCGTCGGTGAGGTCATTGCCGGCGTGGACCCTGTCGCCATCGATGCCTACAGCTGCCGCCACATCGGTCTTGAGCCCATTGACCTTCCCTACCTGTGGCTCGCCGCTGCCCGAAGCATCGGACAGCCAGACCTGGCTCGCTTGAGCATCGAGGAGATCGGATGAGTGACGCGCCAAACACCTCGCCTCTGGCCAAATGGGTCGTTCTTCGGTGGGCGAGGCGAGCTTCCCAGGTTCTGTTCCTCGCGCTGTTCCTCGCTTGTATTTTTCTCACCGTGGCAGCCACAGGAGGGGGATTCGATCCCTCGTCGTCGCAGGGATTGCTCTTTCCCACCGAGGTGTTTCTCTATTTCGACCCATTCGCTGCCCTGCTCGTGACTCTCGCCACATGGTCCCTGCACGGCGCGCTCGCCCTCTCCCTCATCGTGCTCGTCAGTGGATTGTTCCTCGGTCGCGCGTTTTGCGGCTGGGTCTGCCCCATGGGCACCTTGAACCACGCCTGCTCCGAGGTCTCGCCAGGTCTCAAGGGCAGCCGCCGCATCCGTGCCAATCAGACGAGGCCCTATCAAAGAATCAAATATTTCATTCTCGCTGGGGCCTTGGCATCCGCTGCCCTCGGCTCGGCAGTCGGTGGTTTGCTCGATCCCCTGTGCCTTCTAACCCGAGGCCTCTCCCTGACGATCCTGCCCTGGCTGGACTACGGGACCTCGAACGCCCTCGAAGCGGCCACAACAAGTGGCTCATTGGCACTTCAGCACGCCGCGGACCGAGCGTATGACGCCGTGGGAGGGGTGCTCTTGTACCAGCGAGGAGCGGCCATCTCTGGAGGTTTTCTCGCGGCGCTGCTGTTCATTGCCGCCTTGGTCGGCAATCGCGCAATACCGCGTTTGTGGTGCCGCGGGGTCTGCCCCCTAGGCGCGCTGCTCGGCCTCTTCGGACGATTTGGCATGCTGAGCCTGCGCCAGAACGAGGACCGCTGCACGTCGTGCGGCCAGTGCGATCTTTCCTGTTCTGGCGCCGCCTCTCCTCGGCCTGGCCAGAAGTGGCAGCGGGCCGAATGCGACCTGTGCCTCAACTGCGTCGCCTCGTGCCCAGAGGATGCCCTAACGTTAGGTTTGGCAGGCAGGACCTCTGCCCACTGCGTCGATACTCCGGACCTTGGCCGAAGGGCGATCGTCGCCTCTGTGGCGACCGGGGCCGTTCTCGTGCCTGCCCTGCGCACGGGAAGCGCCTCCAGCATCGAAGGAAGACCTGATCCAGAGTGCATTAGGCCGCCTGGAGCGTTAACAGAAGAGGCATTCCTCTCCTCCTGTATCCGGTGCGGCCAGTGCATGAAGGCGTGCCCCAATGGCGCGCTCCATCCGGCGTTTCACGAAGCAGGCCTCGAGGGTCTCTGGACGCCGGTGCTCGTGCCGCGCCTCGGCTACTGCGAACCGAGTTGCACTCTGTGCACACAGGTCTGCCCTACGGGCGCTCTACGTCCGCTCCTCGAGGCCCACAAAACCGGCAAGGACGGTGCTCCGATGGTGCGACTCGGCACCGCATTCATCGAGCGAGGGCGCTGCCTGCCGTGGGCCATGGGCACGCCGTGCATCGTCTGCGAGGAATTCTGCCCTGTGACGCCCAAGGCCATCACCTTCGAGCAGATCGACCAGGTCGTGGAGGGAAAGACCGCTGCGTTATCTCGACCCTACGTCTTTCCGAGTCGCTGCAATGGCTGCGGCGCCTGCGAGTACGTCTGCCCAGTCCACGACCGTGCCGCGATCCGCGTCTCTGCCTCTGGACAGAGCCGCGACCCCCGCAGCAGCCTGCTGCTCGATGACCGACCTGACAAGGCTCTATGAGCTCTTAGGACCGGGTGACAATCCCCCGAGTTTGGCATAGCGTCCAACACAGCATGAGCCTCTCTGTCCTTGCACAACGCGCCCTCGACCTATCGAGCAACGGACTCGAGCGTCGGTTGCGCACTTTGACTTCGCCAGTGGGTCCTGTGGTGCGAACGACAGATGGCCCCAAGCTCCTCTTCTGCTCGAACGACTATTTGGGGCTCGCCGGAGATCCGGCTCTTGCGCGTCTTTTTGCCGAAAAAGCGCTCGAGCTCGGCTGTGGCGCGGCTGGCTCGCGCCTCGTCTGCGGCAACACCGCGTCCCATGACGCGCTCGAAGCAGAGCTCGCCGCGTTTCTAGGAACAGAGGCGGCGGTGATTTTTCCCTCTGGGTACCAGGCGAACCTCGGCGCCATCGGAGCGCTGACCGAGACGCAGGACGTCATCTTTTCCGATGAGCTCTGCCACGCCAGCATCATCGATGGCTGTCGCTTGTCCCGTGCCAAGGTCCGCGTGTTTCCCCACCGCGACCTTGCGGCGCTCGAACGAGCCTTGGCAGAGTCGACGGAGAAGGGCCTTCGTCTGGTCGTCACCGATGCCGTGTTCAGCATGGATGGAGACGTCGCTCCTGTCCGCGACATCCAATCATTATGCGAGCGATACGGCGCTGTGCTGTATGTCGACGAGGCTCACTCACTGGGCATCGTCGGCCCTCGGGGCGCAGGGCTGTGCGCTGCGCAGAGTTTGCCTCCAGAGGCGGTGCTGCGAATCGGGACTTTTGGAAAGGCCCTGGGGCTGTGTGGCGCCTTTCTCGCTTGCGGGAACGATGCCGCACGCCTTGTCCGCAGCCGCGGTCGCAGCCAGATGTATTCCACCGCAGCACCTCCCTTGCTCATCGAGGCAGTGCGCGCTGCCCTGCGCATCTCGAGCCTCGCTGACGAGAGGCGGGCAGCCCTCCATGGCAACATCGCAAAATGGCGCGAGCTGGCTCATCAGGCGTCCCTACCGATACTCGCCTCCGACACGCCGATCCAGCCTGTGCTCATCGGCGACGAGAAAACGACCATGGAGGTGTCTGCGCAACTGTGGCAGCGGGGTGTCTTCGTCCAAGGCATTCGTCCACCCACTGTGCCTGCCGGAACTTCTCGGTTGCGCATCACCATTACCGCTGCCCACCACGCAGAGCACATCGAACGCTTGGTCACGGCGCTTTCCGCAGTCCTCCTGCTCACCAGCAGATAGAAAAGAGGTGGCATGACCCTCTCGATCTTCGTCACGGGAAACGGCACCGAGGTCGGCAAGACCGTGGTGACCCGGGCACTGGCGCGTGCGGCAAAGCGACGCGGTCTGAAGGTCGTGGCACTCAAGCCTGTGGAGAGCGGCGCGGTGTTGGAGGAAGGCCAGTGGCGCGGCGCAGACGCCATGGCCATTGCCAAAGCCGCTAGCCTTGACGTCGGCAAGTGCCCGAACAACGTCTACTGTTTGAGGGATCCGGTCTCACCCCACCTTGCGGCCCAAAGGCAGAACGTCACTATCGAGCCGCGGGAAATTCTCGCGCTGCTCGAACGCTACCGCGAAAGCCACGATCTGTTGTTGGCCGAAGGCGCGGGCGGTCTGCTCGTTCCGCTTGGTGACGACGTGCTGCAAGCAGACGTCTATGCCCAAGCGGGTTTTGACGCGATCGTGGTGGCCAAGGACGAGCTCGGCGCCATCAACGCCACCTTGCTTACCCTCGAGGCGCTGCGCAGAAGGGGGATAAAGACCCGCGGTGTGATCCTCAACCGGAGCCGCGGTGACGACTGGGGCAACTGGACCGCCATTGAGCGACACGGCAAGACGCCCGTGCTAGGAGCGCTGCCCGAGCTTTTCCAAGCGGACGATGAGGAGCTCGCCGATCTCGCCGAGTCGAGCTTGCGACTCGAGGAAATCTTTTCTCTCGTCTGAGCGAAGGACGAGCGAGCCTACTATAAAAAAAACGGCTTCGACGCGACATGCTTTAGGCTGAGGTGTGCAAGTAGGAGCCTAGAAGTGCATACTGAAAGCGCCACCGCTCCAGGCGGCGGATAGAGCGACCCGTGGCTCATGGCCAAAGCTGCTCTTTTTCGCGCGACGAGCGAGAACGCCGAACAATCCCGTTGCGATCCAGGCGGCGCCGGATATCGCTGCAAACGCGATGGCTGCCGTACGCCTGCCTTGGAAGCGCTCGTCGAAGGCCTCGCTCGGATAGGCGTCCAGGCGTTCCGCCTCTTGGCGCGCCTCTACGGCAAACACCCCCGCGGTCACGAGCGTCGCGACTCCCAGGCAGGCCCCTGTCCACGCCGCCACTTGCAGTTTGGGCCGCAAAGGCCTGTCTGCCGGAACGGACGCCGCTTCCTCGGGCTGGGGATCGGCGGCGAGCGCGGACACTGGACAGTGCACCGAAGCGGCACAAACGATCCAGGCGAGGCTATGAACCAGGCGAAACGACATGATGCAGGAGCTTATTGAGCGACGACTTCGACTTCGTTGACATTCACGGCATCGACCTTGAAGAACTCGTTGGTCTCCACTTCGATGAGGGCGGTGTAGGACTCGCCGGCCTGAACTGCGGCTCCATTGAACGCGTTGAAGAACGAGACCGCGATGGTCTTGCGATCTTCCGACAAGGACAAACTGTACTGTCCGCTGCTGCTAGGCGTGCCAGACACGAGCAGTCCTTGGGTGAGCGAATAGGTGGTGCCTGTCTCCACGCGCCGGACACTCACAGTCACAACTTGATCCGACAATAGCGAGAGCAGTTGCTCATCGTCGGCCTGCGGAAGCACCTTGTCGAAGGACAGCGCAATGGTTCCCGTGTCGCCAGAAAGCTCGACGACGATGGGCGTGACAAGTTGATCCTTGATCGAATAGCCGCCTTCGATATCGGAAAAATCGGTGATGGCGTTGCATCCGAATAGCCCGATAGCGCACAGCGCGAACAGCAATGTTGTCAGATTTCTCATGGTGACTGCCTCCTACGTTAAAATTCGACCACGGCGGAAAGCCCGATGGTGTCACGACCGGTCACGGGCACAACGCTCACGCTCGCCTCTGGCTGCGGAGCCACTTGCTTTTCCTTGTTGCGAGACACGATGAGGATGATGGTTCCGGTCAACGCCGCACCGAGGGCCACGCCAAAAGAAACGTCGGCGATGATCGCGTTGCGCTTGCCCGAATCGCGTACTTCTTCCTCTGTTCCGCCTCCTTGCTTCCATTTGTCTTCATCGTTGAGCGCCATGGTCCCGAACACCGCTCCGCTGATGAGCCCAATCCCCGTGAGTGCCGCGAATGCCCAAAACGCCGGAGGAGGATCGTTGGCATTTTGGACCTGATTCGCCGCGCTCAAGTCCTGCGAGTTGTCGTAGGGCAGCAGCTCTTGAGCGGGCGCGGCGGGCGTTTTCGAAACGAGGCTGATCGCCACGAGCGCCATATCGCCCTTGGCCGCGGTTACGTCCCGCACGAGCGGCTCGTAGCCGTCGAGCGCGAAAGCCAGGGCATGGGGTCCGGGACCGACCTGAAGGGAGGCCGGTGTGACCAGTCCGGTCGCTTGTCCATCGAGCGTAATGGAAGCGCCGGCCGGTTCGCTCGTCACCTCGAGTGTGGCGAGCATGGCCTTGACGGTGTCGAGGCGCTTTTGGACCTCGGGCTTATCCGCGGCTTGTGGATCCGCGACATAGCGCTCCAAAGTGGCGATGGCGCCGACGATGTCGCCGGTCTCGACCTGGCATTCGGCGATGCTCTTGAGCACCGTGGGGTGGGGCTTGGCGTCGTATGCGGCTTTGAACTCCACGAGGGCTGTTGCAAAATCGCTCTTCTCGAAAGCCGCCTTGCCGTTGGCGTAACGGGTACGGGCTTCGAGTTGGATGGGATCCTCTGACTGAGCTTCGGTTTCCGCGGCCGCGGCTTTCTTGCCCTTCTTCCCCTTGGCCTTCTTCTGTGCGATGGCCTCGGGCGAGACGAGCGCGATCAGCAACGCCATCGCGGCGAGCACACCAAGCCGTACAACCAGTCCGGCTCCGGAATATCTGAGTTCAATTCTCATGGCGCCTCCTCCCTCACGGTGGTTTTTGCCCTGCATCATAAAGTTGATAGAAATAGTACGTTGGCCCGCCCTAGCCGTCAATTCGCGAGCGAAGCTTACATGTCACTCTTGAGGAGAGCGCCCTTCGGCGAGGCGCTGTTCGAGGTGCGCGAGAGCTTCATCGATTTGGTCGACCAAGACGAGGGCGAGATCGCCGGGGCTCAAATGTTCGAGGCAGGTGTCGATGGCGAGCATCTCACCGCGTATCTCGCAGATGCTCACGGCGCGCTTGGCGCCCTCGAGGCCCATGCGGAGCAGGGCGAGCACTTCTCCATCGGCGCGACCGCGTTGGCACTGGTCCTGGTAGAGCAGAACCTCGTCGAACGCCTCTCCGAGGATTTGGGTTTGCCGTAGAATGTCGATGTCCCGCCGATCTCCTGCTCCGCTGATAACGGCAATCCGACGCGTTGCCGGCATGGTCTCGACGGCTTGCACGAGGGCGGCGATCGCATCTGGGTTGTGACCGTAGTCAGCGATGATGGTCGCGCCTCGGTGTTTCATCACGTTGAAACGCCCCGGAGCAGTGCGCACGTCGCTTTCAAAGGTCCGCAGACCAGCGCGGATGAGCTCGAAGTCGAGCCCCAACGACCAGGCCGCTGCGACCGCGGCGAGCGCGTTCTCGACTTGGAAGAGCACAGTTCCGCCACGCGTGAGAGGGATCTCCGAAAGGGGGATACGGCGCTTCCAACCGTTTTCCGCCACGACGATGTCTCCGCCGTTTACGTACACCACGCGCCCCATGTCTTTCTTTTGGGCCGCGAGCACGGGCGCGCTTTCATCCTGGGCAAAAAACACCACGTTCCCTGGGCAGGAACTTGCCATATCCGCCACCAGGGGATCGGCGGCATTGAGGACCGCGGTGCCGTTTTGCGCGACGTTTTGCACGATGACTCTCTTGACGACTGCGAGGTCCTGCACCGAGGTGATAAAGCTCAGACCCAGGTGATCGCCGCTGCCGAGGTTGGTGACGATCGCCACGTCGCAGCGATCGAAGGCCAGCCCCTCTCGCAGGATGCCGCCCCGCGCTGTCTCGAGCACCGCGGCTTGGACATCTGGATGGGCGAGCACCGCTCGGCCGCTCTTGGGACCACTGCAGTCTCCGGTCTCGATGCGCTTGCCGTCGATGTAGATGCCGTCAGAACAGGTCATGCCCACGGTCTTGCCACTCTGGGCGAGCAGGTGGGCTACCAAGCGGGTCGTGGTCGTCTTTCCGTTGGTTCCGGCCACGGCGACGACGGGAATGCGTCCGTTGTCCTCATCCTGAAAGATCTTAGCGATGATGGCCTTGCCCACCGCGCGACTCTTGCCCACCGATGGCGATAGGTGCATGCGCAGACCCGGAGCTGCGTTGACCTCGACCACGCCAGCGCGCTGGTCCTCGAGGGGCAGATCGATCCGCTCACACAGGACGTCCACGCCGCATACGTCAAGGCCGACCGCCTGGGCAGCCTCAATGGCCCGCCTGGCAATGGTCGGATGCACTTCATCGGTTACGTCCGTGGCTGTGCCACCGGTCGACAGGTTGGCGTTGCTGCGCATGACGACCTCGACACCCGGCGGCAGCACGGTTTCTTCGTCGCAGCCCTGGCTGGCCAGCATGTTGAACGCGATGTCGTCCAAGGGGACACGAGTCAGGGGAGTGGCGTGCCCATCTCCCCGACGCGGATCTTCGTTCAAGTGACTTACGAGCTGTCGAATGGTGTGAACACCATCGCCCATCACCGTTGCTGGATCCCGACGTGCCGCGGCCACGAGTTGGTCGCCCACGACGAGCAGTCGATGATCCCGACCCAGCAGGCATTGTTCCACGAGCACCGCTCGGTTGATTTGCCGCGCGGCGCTAAATGCCGCCACTATCTGTGGCTTGGTGCTCAGATTGACCGTGACGCCGCGGCCCTTGCTCCCGTATCGCGGCTTGATCACCACGGGAAATCCGAGCTCGCTTGCCGCGGCCCAGGCTTCTTCCGCGGTCATGACCGTGCGCCCCAGAGGTACGGGTACTCCAACGGCGTACAAAAGAGATTTGGTCAGCTCTTTGTCTTGGGCGATGCTCTCGCTAATGGCGCTCGTCGAGTCTGTCTCGGCTGCGAGGATCCGGCGCTGCTTTTTGCCCCAGCCGAGCTGAACCAGGCTCGCGTCGTTGAGCCGTCGCACCGGAATGCCCCGCTCCACGGCCGCGCTGACGATCGCGTTCGTGCTCGGACCCAGGCGAATGTCCTCGTCCAGCGCGTGTAACTCGCGCAGCGCTGCCACAGCGTCGAACGGCTCTCGTCGCGTCGCTGCGCCGACGAGCTGTTGCGCAAGCTCCAGGGCCCGCCTCCCCACGGCTTCCTCCTTGTACTCCACGACCATTTTGTAAATGCCTGGCTGGAGGGTGGAAGCGGTGCGGCTGAAGCTCACGGAGCAGCCTGCCTGGACCTGCAGCGCCATGGCGACGCACTCGAGCATATGGGCCAGGCTCTGCGTTTCCTCGGGAATGCGAGCCGGCCAGCCAGGCACGAGGGAGGGATAGCGCTCCTGAAGTCGATTCTCGAACTTGGCGATGCCGGACAGGGCACGCTCATCTTCGCTGAGCGTGATGAGGGCCTCGAGGGCCGTTCGCGAGGTCCACAGGTTGGGCCCTCGAAGGGCCCGAATTTTACTCACTTCCATGTGTCACCTTCGCAGCTCGACGTTGCATCGAAGGTCTCGAGCCCGGTTTTCAGCGCAGTTGCCGAAAGGCCCAAGCACCAGGACGCGGCCACGCCCAGTAGGACGTGGCAGAGGGGTCCCCTCTTCAATGCAGCGGGCAGGTCGAAGGTGGAAACATGAGAACCGTCGAGAAGTGCAATAATTCCATCGCGATAGGTAACGGCCTTGTCACCCATCCAGCTCTTGAACACCGCTTCGAT
>JALOQD010000437.1 GCA_025453525.1 Myxococcota bacterium | reverse complement strand
CCCATCCTCCCTCCTCCCTCTGACCGCTAAGCTTTTCGTATAGCTAGTTCCCATCCCGAAAGTCCCGTTTTGCGGCATCCGTCTCCAAGGCTGCGGAACTCGTTCGCCTTGGAATGCAGGGTATCAAGAGGCTCCGAGAGATTCGGCTCGTTCCGGCGAGCGGCTATGAGGATCTGTTTCCTGTGACCTTCCGTGTGGAAGTGGGGGTTAAGATTCAAGGCGCTCCCGAACCTCTGGGCGAACGTCACCGAGCCGCAGCGCGTGTCCGGGTATCCCGCCTTTTCGGAGAGCACGGCTCTTGTCGCCATTGCCTCAAGGGCGCTTTTGCTGTGCTCTTCTCCAACAGGTTCGCGGACATCTGATCGTTACTTGCCCACGGCTTTGTCGGTGACAAATCCAGTGCCTCGAACCAGGCGGTGGGGATCGATGGGACTCGGCTCGCCGCCGAGGTAGCGGTGGAACCAGTCGAGGTGAGCGGCGTAGTACAGGGGCATACCCTTGGAAAGGCTCGGCCAATGACCGTCACTTGGGAAAATCACGAGGCGCGCCGGTATTTCGCGACGACGCAAGGCAGTGAAAAGCTCGATGCTCTGGGTGTAAGGGACGCGATAGTCCTTTTCGCCCGTGATGATGAGCGTCGGCGTTTTCATGGACGCGATGTGCGCAGCGGGGTCGAATTGAGCGTATTCTTTTGGGTTATCCCAAGGCGTGCCGCCGATGTCCCATTCGGGGAACCACAGCTCCTCTGTGGCGCCGTAGAAGGCGCGCAGGTCGAACAGTCCCATCGTCGAGGCAATGGCGGCGAATCGAACTTCGTGGCCGAGGAGCCAGTTCATCATGTAGCCGCCATAGGACCACCCCATGGCGCCCATCTTCGTGGAATCGACGTAGGCAAGCTTCGACAGCGCCTCGGTCACGGCGAGGGTCTCCTCGTACACCCTGCCGCCCCAGTCGCGAGAAATGGCTGCGGTGAAGTCGTGGCCATACCCGGTCGAGCCCGTGGTGTTTGGAAAGGCCACGACATATCCAGCTGCCGGATAGACCTGCCAGTCGCCGCGGAATGAATCAGCCCATTGATACTGCGGACCTCCATGGACGTTGAGAACCAGTGGATACTTCTTGCCAGGGTCGAAGCCATGCGGTTTGACCACGAACACATGGATCTTGCGCCCTTTTGGCCCTTTGATCCACAGTTCCTCGACCGGACGAATGTCGTACCGCTGCACCAGAGCGTCGTGGAAGTGGGTGAGCTTGCGCGGCTCTGTGCTCCCGGCGCGCAACACGTAGAGCTCGGTCGGCGTGGCCACGGAGTTGAACGTAAAAACGATATCGCCCTTGGCCGAGACATCGAAGTCGCGCACCGAGGCAATGCCTGGCACGCGTCGAAGGTCGCCTGTGGCGAGATCCAACTCGAACAGAGGCACGCGGCCGCGAACCTCGGCCGAGAACACGAGGCTCTCTTCGCCCTTGCCAAAGCGCAGCTCACGCAGGCGCTCGTCGAATTTTTCGCCATACACCAAGGTTCGACCCGTGGCTCTGTCCCGCACCGCGATCCGCGGTCGATCGGATTCGTATCCGGGTACGGTTTGCAGCACGTACGCGAGCTTTGTGCCGTCTCGCGAATAGAGAGGTGCGTTGTCGCAGGCCGCATTGGCGCTCGTGAGGTTCACCGTCGGCCCGCCCGAAAGAGGCACGGTCAAAATATCCGCGTTGGTCGTCCATGCCTCGGTATTGGCGCCATCTCGATTGCTGACAAAGGCGAGCTCCTGGCCATCTGGTGAAACGTCGAAATCGTGGCCGAACCCTGGGAAGATCGGCGAGTCAAAGTCGCCGGGCGTCAAATCCGTCGTCTTGTCCGTCGCCGGATCCATAAGAAAAAGGTGTTGGCGCTTTCCGTCGCGGTAACTATCCCAATGGCGAAAGAGGAGATGATCGGCCACATGGGCAAAAAACGGATTGCTCTCGAGCTTGTCCACGCCTTCCTTCTGTTTGGAAAGCTCTGCCCCGAGGTCGGGAAAGACCTCTGCGACGAATACCACCCGTCCGTCCCGAAGAACCTGCGGTGAACCGGGAGAAACTGCCCAACGCGAGAGACGGCGAGGCTCGCCGCCGAACGCTGGCATCTGCCACAGCTGCGACCCATCTTCGCGGGAAGAGAGAAAATAGAAGGACTTCCCGTCCGCAGCCCAGAGGGGTGAGGTATCTGCGCCATCGAAGGTTGTCATCCGCCGCGTGACGCCTGTGTCGAGCTCCACAAGATAGATATCGGGATTGCTCTTGGCCCCTTCGAGGTCGTAGCTGGTCACAGGCAGCAGCACGCGCTCGCCATCAGGAGAGAACGCCGGAGCCCCGAGGCTGACAGCCTCGTAAAACGCCCGAAGATCGAACGGCCGCTTGGCTCGGTCGCCTGGCAGGTCTGACGGTCTCTGGTTCGAAGTCTTATGGGGAGAAAACGTCCCCATGCTCACCTTGCCGCTGCGCTCCTCGAGATTCGAAGGAAGCGCGACAGACTCCGCTCGCCGACTGGGTGGCAGGCGACAAGAGAACAGGGCGATGCCCAAAAGGGCCGTAGCCCACAACGCAATGCGGTTCATAGGGGAGGCCTCATTTTACGTGGGCATCGAGCCAATGGATCAGGTCGCGGTGGACTTCTGCTTTGTTGGTCTCGTTGAGCGTCTCGTGGCGAGCGCCGAGATAGAAGCGATACTCGATGTTCTCGATGCCGAGACCCTTGTACCGTTGGATCAGCGCGATGATGCCCTGGGTGCGGTTGCTTACGGGATCTTCGGTTCCCGCGAAAATGTAGATAGGCAATTTCTTGGGAATCCGGCCCTCGCTCGTCGGAGTCCAACTGTGCGCGAACATGTCCATCAGCTCGCAGTAAAAGCTGTTGGGCACAGGAACTCCGCACAGGGGATCTGCGTCAAAGGCACTGACGACCTCGGGATCGCGGCTCAGCCAGTCGTTCCCGCGAGAGCTCTTACCAAACCCCTTGTTGAACCTGCCGTTGGCCAATGAGTACAAAAGGCCCGCCTGCCGCGCGCCACCGCGAAGCGCGACCGTGGTCTTGGCCAGCAACACGGCAGGACCCAGGGCAGGCACTTTCCCATTGGTCCCGCTGAGCACGAGGCCAGCCAGGGATTCGCCGTGCTGCTGGGTAAAGGCCTGGGCCAAGAAGGAACCCCAAGAATGACCGAGTAGAAACAGCGGCAGATTGGGATTCTCTTTCTTGGCCAGGACGGAAAGCTCGTGGATGTCGGCAACGACCCTGCGCCATCCGCCAGGCCCTATATGGCTGAGCTCGGAGCTGTCTGTCGCGGTGTGGCCATGACCTCGGTGGTCGTTGGCGTACACCACGTAGCCAGCCTTCACGAGGTTTTTTGCCAGGCCTTCGTATCGCGCCGAATGCTCCTGCATACCGTGGGAAAGCTGTAGTATCGCCTTGGCGGGTTTTGTGCCGCGCCAGGTCCGACAGAACAGCGCCTTGCCGTCTGAGGCGTTGAGTTTAAAAGTTTTTTCCTTCATTTGGGGCCTAATATAACGCCGGCCGGGGGCCCGAGTACAGAGGTGATCGTGCAGTTTTTTTTCAGCGCAACGGCCAGCGAAGATGCGGGTCGAGTCGCGCTTTGGACGAGACTCGTCCCAGGGTGAGCGGAAGCCCGATTCCAAAAGCCACGTGGGGCCAGAGCATCGCTGTTCTGTCCGTGAAGTCGCCTTGATGGGAAAAGGCGA
>JALOQD010000436.1 GCA_025453525.1 Myxococcota bacterium | reverse complement strand
GCTCAGGGCCTCTCTTCAACAGGCAGGAATCACGTACGTCTTCCTCGGGAAGGAGCTTGGGGCGCGGAGCGAGAACCCTGCCTGCTATCGGCAGGGGCGAGTGCAGTACGAGCTGTTGGCGAAGGAGCCGGTGTTCCAGCAGGGCATGGAACGGCTGCGGGAGGGCATGCAGCGGTACCGCATTGCGCTCGTCTGCGCGGAGAAAGACCCGCTGGACTGCCACCGGGCGGTCCTCGTGGCGCGTCGCATGCGCGAGAGCGGGGTGCCGGTACAACACATACATGCCGATGGGCGCCTCGAAAGTCACTCCGATATGGAGGCGCGGATGCTCAACCTCTTGAAGGTGTCGGACACGGACATGTTCCGCAGCCGGGAAGAGATCATCGCAGAGGCTTATCAGACGAGGGGCCAGCAGATCGCCTACCAGGACGATGCGATGCTCGAAGAGGAGCTGAAATCGAGGAAGCTGGCATGAAGGTCTTCACCATTGGGTTTACGAAGAAGAACGCCGAACAGTTCTTCACACGGCTTCGGCAGCCAGGCCTCACGCGACTGGTGGACGTCCGCCTGAACAACGTCTCGCAGCTCGCCGGGTTCACCAAGAAGGACGACCTCCGATTCTTCCTGAAGCAGATCAATGGAATCGACTACGTTCATCTTCCCGACCTGGCTCCAACGCAGAACATCCTCGACGAGTACAAGAAGAACGGCGGGGACTGGGCGACGTACGAGCGCAAGTTCCTCGAGCTCATGGAGCGGAGGAAGGTCGAGGACAGGGTGCCGCGGTCGGTCGTCGACAGTGGCTGCCTGCTCTGCAGCGAATCCACGCCAGAGCACTGCCACCGCCGGTTGGTGGCCGAGTACCTCAGGAGCAAGTGGGGAGATCTGGAAATCGTGCATCTCTGATCCAGATTGTTGAGTCGGGCCATCGGTGTAGCGTCCGCTGAGCCGCGGGGGCGTTCCATCTACGGAGCGGGGGATCGGTCGATACGGAGATGTAGCGGCCGACAAAAAAATGGGGGGTAAGGACGTGGGACAGGATCTCCAGGGATTGCTCCGCGCAGCTCAAGAGGCTGCCTGCCAGTTCCTGAGCCAAAAGCTCCCGGAGCTTTGTGGAGCTGATTGGTGGAAGAAATGCGTCATTTGGAAATTGACCTTCCAACAGGAGAGGCTGGCGACAGAGCGTAAGGCAACCGCCCTGGAACAGCTCGACTTCCCGTCCATATTGCGGGTGCTTGAGAAAAACTGGCGTGATCTCAGCGCGCGCAAGGGGTTGCCTCGCGACGCCAGAGCACTCATCAGCGAGATGAGGAACGTGCGAAATCGTCACGCACATTCCTCTCTCGACACGGTTTCGCCCGATGACCAGGCCCGCGATGCCGATACAGTCGCACGGTTCCTTGCAATCGTGGCGGGCGCAGAGTCTGCGGTTCTGGCGGCGCGCCAGCTGCGCGACGAATTGCTGCGGCGCCATGTCTCGGGTCGTGAGACCCGGAGAAATGCGGGCCCCAGTAACGCCGGGTCGCTAGAGGATGACGAGAGCCGAGAAGCTGAAGAGGACGAATCGGAAGAGCACGGCACCGACAGTGCACCGAAGGGCGTGCCTGTCGAATGTTTCGGTGCAACTGCTCTCGGTCTCCAGAGTGTCGCAGAGGCAATGGAGCGGGGAACCTATGTCGGAATCGATTTTGGTACCTCGACGACGGTTGTCAGCGTCATTCAGAAGGAAGCAAACGGCAAGCGGCTGCTGGTGAAGCCGATGCCGGTTGTCCAATGGTCCGATGCCGGTGTGCAGATCGAGGACCACCTGGTCCCAACGTGCATCGCGTGGACCAACGGACAGCTTCTCGTGGGGAGCGGTGCTGCCGAGTTGCGTCAGGAATTGCACGAAGGACACAGAGTCTGGTCGTCTTTCAAGATGCGCCTTGGTATCGATCTTGGTCCGCAGTATGCGCGCACCACGCTGTCGGAGGGACAGGGGCCAGTCGTCATCGAGCGTCCGCAAGATGCTGCCCGAGTGTTCTTTGGGTACCTACGCGACGCGGTGGACCAGCACGTGAAGGCTAATCGACTGCCTACGCCCGTCATGTATGGGGTCAGTGTGCCGGCGGCGTTCGAAGCCAACCAGCGGCAGGACCTGATAGGCGCACTGGAAGGCGCCGGAATCGGTATCGAGGAGTCCGGCCTCATCGACGAGCCGAATGCGGCATTTCTTAGCTACCTGGCGGAAATGGTGACTGGCGCGGCCGGTGCGGGTTTTCTCGATTCGCTCGCGCTCAAGGCAAGGCGGGTGTTGGTCTTTGATTTTGGAGCGGGGACTTGCGACATATCGATACTGGAAGTGAAGGTCGACAAGGAACGACTGACGTCCCGTAACCTTGCAATCTCCAAGTTCGTTGCGCTAGGGGGGGACGACATTGACCGGGCGATCGCAAGAGAGATCCTCCTCCCTCAACTGTGCGGGGCCAAGAATCCTGCCGAGGTCTTTTCGACCACGGAGCTAGAAGACGCTGTCCTCCCTCGTCTCAAGCCAGAAGCGGAGGCGCTGAAGATTCAATGTTCCAAGATGGCGGAAGATTGGGGTTTTCGGACAGTAGAGGAACTCGAGTCCCGCGATTTCGTTGTTGCCGGGAAGGCGATTCCGCCCATCAGGATCCGCGGTGAGGATTGGGGCCTCAAGAGCCCAACCGTCTCGCTTCGCCAATTCGCAGAGGCCATGCGACCGTTTCTGGTGGCGCCTGCAGCCGGCGATGAAGACGTCAGAGGGCGTGTGCCCAGTGTGCTCGAGCCGATCGACAGCGCCCTGGACAAGGCGGGAATTTCGGCTGACGAGCTGGACATGGTGCTGTTCATTGGAGGGAGCTCGGCCAACCCACTGGTCCGAGAGGCCGTGAAGGTGCATGTGGGAGGCTTTGTCGATGTTGTGACGCCAGCAGATCTCCGATCCCACGTTTCCCGTGGTGCCGCGATCCAGTCGCTTCTGGTTCACGGACTAGGGGAGGAGCTGATTCGGCCGATCACCAGTGAGCCGATCTTCGTCATTACACGAGACGGCGGGATGGAGCGAGTCCTGGCGGCGGGCACGCCTCTGCCGTCGCCGGATATTGCCCTTACCGAGCTGACTGTTCGCGGAGACAGGCAAAGAGTCGTCGAGTTGCCGTTCTGCGTCAGCGGCCTCGACAAGGTTCTAGCCGTTATCAGCGTTAACGCACCCACGCCGCCGGGGCACTTCGCCGCTGGCGAAAGGGTGCGGCTGTCGTGTCAGATCACGCGTGACAAACTTCTCAAAGTATGGGTGAAGATTGGCAAGAAGACGCTGACCGCCCGGATTCTGAATCCGCTCGCGAATGCGGAGGTGCTTCCAAGAAATAGGCCGCTTCTGGAGGCGCGGCAGGCTCTGAACGAGTCGATTCTGGCAGGTCGGGGGCGCCCACGGGTGGATGAGCTTTTGAACTATGCATTCGCCGCAAGCGAGGCGCGAAGATGGAGGGAAGCGGCGGAGTGCCTTGAGGGTGTCGAGCGCCTCGACTCCGAGCAGGACCACGCAACGAACATTGCCTACAACTACGCCATGGCGGGCGACACGAAGCGATCGGACGAATGGTCGCGGAAAGCCTATGAGCGTGATCCCGATTCTGTCACTGCGTTCAACTTTGCACTGGCGAAGCAACGAACGGGTGACAAGGCTGGTTTCGAGGCCCTCATGGAGGAGGCGTTGGAGCACAATCCCGATGGCATCGCGGCCCTAGAGC
>JALOQD010000140.1 GCA_025453525.1 Myxococcota bacterium | reverse complement strand
ACCCATAAGCACCGCTCAACCGCCACCGCCCGGCGTGAACAGGCTGACCGTGTCGCCTTTGCTCACGATCGTATCGAGCTTGCTCATGTGAAACACGTCGTGTCCATTGACGAGAATGATCGTACCCGTCTGCAATGCTCCTTGTGCGTCGAGGAGCTTCTCCATGACTAGCTGGTTGCCGAGCTCGTCGCTCACGCGGTGGAGCAGTGCTCTCACGTTGATCTGGTCTGCCTCGACGTCCATCTCTTCGACGCCGAGTTGCAGGCGAAGCAAGGTGAAGAACTTGACTCTAATCACGGTAGTCATCGCCTAGCTTGGGATTCCCTCGACGCTCCAACCGCGCACCTTGTAATAATCGACAAGGAGCTCCTCGAGCTTGACGACCGCACCCTTCTGCGGGCCGTCGGCGATCGGCTCGCGGAGGAACCGGTCTGGCAACGTGTCTTGCCCAGGGCCAATGCCGGCGGCGATGTTGAACTTGCGCTCCAGGTTCCAGATCCGCTCACCCACCTCCATGAGCTCCTCTGCCGAAAAATCGAACCCGGTCATGTCGTTGATCAAATTTCTGTAATCCTGGATGCCCAGGGCAAACATCGTAAAAACGCAGAGTCCTGCCGAATCGATGAACGCGGTCATGTCTTGATAGAACTTGCACCACGCGGCCTTGCCGATCGTGTCTTGGGGCGCGAGCTTCTCCGGAACGCCCAGCACTTCGAGGGCGATCATGTACCCGCGCACATGGCAACCGCCGCGGTTCGACGTGGCATACGAGAGCGCATGGCCCTGCACGCCGCGCGGATCGTAGGCCGGCAGCTCCTGTTTCTTGACTGACATCGAGTATTCGGGATGTCCGTATCTCTGCGCGAACCGGTACGAGCCCTCGGCCAGCTTGTCGCCGAGCCCTTCCCGTAGACCTATCTTTTGTGTGTAGTAGACCACGGCCTCGGAGCTGCCGAACCGAAGCTCCGGCCCTTTTTCGAGATCCTTCTTGGGCAAGAAGCCCTTCTCGTAAAGCTCCATCGCGCACGCGATGGTCGACCCAGCGGAGATAGTGTCAATCCCAAGCTCGTTACAGATGTAGTTGGCCTCTGTTATCGCCATGAGATCGTTGACGCCGCAGGCAGCCCCAAACGCCCAGCCGGTCTCGTACTCCGGGCCCTCGCCGCTTCGGCCGTTGGGCAGGGTCGTGTTTCTACCGCAGGCGATGGGACACGCAAAGCAGGCGCTGCGCTTCTTGAGATAGCCGCGCAACACCAGGGCCTCGCCGTTGACGTCGTTGACGCGATCAAAAGTCGAGAATTGGAAATTGCGAGACGGATAGAGCCCCTTTTCGTTCACGATGCTGTCGAGAATCTTGGTCCCGAGCGTCGGCAGCCCCTCTCCTGTGATCGGGTTCTTCTTGAGAATTTCAGTGAGCTCCTTGCGCGTGGACTTGGCCTCTTCCGGGTTCCGGTACTCGACCGAGCCCGAGCCCTTGATCGCGATCGCCTTGAGGTTCTTGGAGCCCATGACCGCGCCAACGCCGGTTCGCGCGGCTGCCCGGTGCTTCTCGTTGATCACGGCTGCGATGAGCGAGAGCTTTTCTCCGGCCGGGCCAATGCAAGCGACGCGGGTGCGCGCGTCGCCCATCTCCTCAATAATCTTGTCGGTCGTCGCATGGGTCGAAAGACCCCATAAAGCCTCTGCCGAATGGATCTCCACGGCGTCATCGCAAATCGAGATGTAGACCGGAGACTCGGCCTTGCCTTCGATGATCACGACGAGATAGCCGGTCCGGCAAAGCTCTGCCCCAAAGGTTCCGCCGGAGTTGCTCGAAGCGATCGTGCCGGTGAGCGGACCTTTGGTGACGAGCATGTAGCGTCCGCCCGTCGGCGCGTTGGAGCCGGTCAGCAGCCCGCCTGCAAAGATGAGCTTGTTCGCAGGAGAGAGCGCATCGATTTTTGGGTCGATCTCTTCGGTGAGATACTTGCTCGCCAGGCCGCGCCCGCCGAGGTATTTGCGCAGGTCTTCGCGAGCGATGGGCTCGCGGCTGATCTTACCGGAGGACAAGTCGATCCGTAAAAGCTTCCGTTCATCCAAAAACATCGCGTCGCCTCCTGCGAAAAATAGCTGTTCCACTATTGCGAATGACTCATGGCGCGCATACAAGCGCGAATTAGTTCCATGGGTAGCCTTGTTTTGAAATCATGTCAAACCTGACGCCCGGAAAGTCGTTGACAGCATCAGTTCGATAGAATACTCGCGTTGTATAGCCTCGGCTGGGCTAGGGACTTGCCGGAAAGCGTGTCTTCTCATGGCAGAGAAAAAAAGCTACCCCGAAGAGATCTTCGAATGGCGATCGAAGCGCTACAACGCTGCTCCGCGCACAAAGCTTCCGCACCAGGAGGCGCAAGGTGCCGGCCTGCGGGTCCACGCGCTGAATGGCCCGCCGGAGCCGCGCTTTACGGGCGCTTTCCCTCGCTCGGGCGACAGCGGTGATGGCCGAGCGCTTCCGCTCGATCTCTTTTCTCGCGGGTTCGAATACGACCCCATCTGGCATTGCGCGAGGCTCCACGGCGTCGGCGGCACTCTGAGGATAGACAGCTCGACTTGCATGCTCAGCTTCGCCCGTGCGCTGCTCAGTGCCCTTGCGCCCGAATCCTGCGGCGCGTGCACGGCTTGTCGCGTTGGCATCCAGCGCATGGTGGAGATCCTAGACCGCATCGAGGCCGGCCAGGGGCAACTCGAGGACTTGGACCGTCTCGAGGACGTGGCCACGACCATCTGCGACACGAGCCTGTGCGAGCTGGGAAAGGCCGCGGCCAGGCCCATCGCCGGCACGCTGCGGCATTTTCGGGAAGTTTACCTGGAGCACATCCGCGACAAAAAGAAGCCGCGCGGGCACAAATGAATTTGCGGACCAATAGAAAAGGGGACGGTGCTTGAAAAACCTACAGCTCACGCTCGACGATGAGTTGATCGAGGCCGCGTGCGAAACAACCATCCTCGAAGCGGCGAGGTCGCGGGGCATCTTCATCCCGACGTTCTGCCACCTCAAGGACGCGACGCCAGAGAGTTGCTGCCGCATTTGCGTGGTCGAGGTTCAAGGCGCGGAAGACCTCGCTCCGGCCTGTTCCACCTTGGTTCGGCAAGACATGGTGATCCGCACGTCGACGCCCAGAGTAGCGCTCGCGCGGCGCACATGCCTCGAGCTTTTGCTCTCGGATCACCTCGGCGACTGCCTCGGCCCATGCATGGCTGCATGCCCGGCTGGGATCGACATCCCCGGGTTTATCGATCACCTGGCCCGCGGCGAGGACCGCGAGGCGCTGCGGCTGATCCTGCGCGACATGCCGCTGCCTGCCTCGCTGGGCAGGATCTGCAAGCGCCCGTGCGAGGACGCGTGCCGCCGGCAGTTGCTCGACGAAGAGCCCGTGGCCATCTGCCACCTCAAGCGCTTTGCCGCGGATGCCGCTCCGCTCTCACCTGAGGTGCTCGCGCGGGCTGCGGCGCCGAGCAGCGGCAAGCGCATCGCCATCGTCGGCGCCGGCCCGGCAGGCTTGTCCGCGGCGTTCCACCTCGCCCTGTGCGGCCACCGTTGCACCGTGTTCGACGCGCATCATGAACCCGGTGGGATGCTGCGCTACGGCATACCCGGACACAGGCTCCCGCGCGAGGTCATCGAGCGCGACGTAAAATCTCTCAAAGCGCTCGGGATAGAGCTGCGCCTCGGCCAGCGCCTGGGCACGGATATTCACCTCGACGAGCTCCGCCGCCAACACGATGCGGTCTTTTTGGCTTTGGGCGCCGAGCGCTCCTGCGCGCTCGGTGTTCCTGGCGAAGATGCCCGCGGATGCCTCTTAGCCCTCGCCTTTCTCCGCGACCACGCCGAAGCTCCGGAGAAACGGGACCTTTTCGGCCAGAAGGTCATCGTCATCGGCGGCGGTGATGTGGCCGTGGACGCGGCGCGGGTCGCGCGGCGGCGAGGAGCGGCAAGCGTGCGCCTGTACTGCCTGGAGGAGGACGACGCGCAAATGCCCGCCTGCGCCGCAGAGATCGCCGCGGCTCGCGACGAAGGAATCGAAATCTGCCCGCAGCACGGCGTCAAACGCATTCTCACGAAGGGCGGCGGCGTCACGGGCGTGGAGCTCATGCGCTGCACCAGTGTTTTCGACGCGTCCGGTCGGTTCGCTCCGCGTTATGACGAATCCGAGACGAAGTCCGACGACGGTACCAGCGTGATCGTGGCCATCGGCCAGGGCGTGGACACCGCGGGCGCGAGCGGCGTGGCAACGACGAGCACAGGGAACCTGGCTTGCAACGCGACCACTCAAGCGACAAACGTGGACCGCGTTTTTACCGGAGGCGACTGCACGACGGGCCCGCTGAGCGCCGTGGAAGCGATCGCGGCCGGACGCCGAGCCGCCGTGGCCATCGATGGTTTGGTCATGGGCCGCACGAGCGCTGCAGGCTTGCTCTCAACAGGGACACACACGCATTCAATGGGCAGCCTCGACGAAGTGCCGAAGGTTGTCTTGGAACACTTCGCGAAGCGCGAAAGGACGCCCATGCCCAGCCTCGCGCCCAGCGCCCGCGCCGAGACCTCGGCCGAAGTCGAGACCGGCTATACGGCCGAGATGGCGCAAAGCGAAGCTCAGCGCTGTATGCTTTGCGGTTGCCGCGGCGCCCACAAATGCCGGCTGCGCGAGTATGCCGCGGCCTATGGCGCCGACGCGGAGCGCCTCGTCGGACGGCGCAGGGAGTACAGCCGCGAGGAGCTCGAGCACGACATCATCTACGACTCCCACAAGTGCATCCTGTGTCAAAACTGCGCGCGGATCACGTTGGCGCTTTGCGGACAGGCGGCCATGGAGGTCGTGGGCCGCGGGTTCGAGAGCCGCATGAGGCCGGTAAAAGGTCG
Organism: Myxococcota bacterium; assembly: GCA_025453525.1. Classification (GTDB taxonomy): domain Bacteria; phylum Myxococcota_A; class Polyangia; order JAAYKL01; family JAAYKL01; genus JALOQD01. Next base: position 9,773 of record JALOQD010000140.1, on the reverse strand, counting down.
AGAGCCGTCACGCCTCACGGCGGCGGTGCTGCGGCAGATGGTCGAGCAATGCCCCGTAGGCGCTTTGACTCGCAAGGACGAGCCAGTGCAGACGAGAGAATCGCAAGTCGTGCGGCCGAGGGCGAAATGCTGATCGAATACACCGAAAAGCTGGAACGCTACCTGAACAACGACGCCGAGCTGCACCGCAGGCTCTCGGGCTTCAAGACCTTTTCCGGCATACCGGACGGCCACTACAAAAGAGCCCGCCAAGCCGGCGCGCCGGCGATTGCCCGCGCGGTCAGGTGCTATCCGTTCGGAGGCAAGAGCCAGCTCGACGGCCGTGATCTTTTGGCCTTTCATCTCAAGGATTACCCCGCAGGGCCCGAGTTTCGAATCGCGCTTGCGGACGGTGTCTTCCGCGTCTCGCCCGGCAAAGCAACGGAGCCGTGCCTGCGCCTCGCGCTCCCCAAGGAGCTCTTCAAGAGGGCCTTGCTCGGGCGCTACCGTTGGCTATGGCTCTTTAGCCAGGACGAGGTCGAGCTGCGCTACGCAGAGGACCTGCCCCACTCGGACTGGGTGACTGTGCTGGAGGTTCTGGTGGCCATGCAGGAGCTCTTGGAGTTCGACCCGGACTTACTGCGCAAGACCGAGGGTTTCTAGCATGAGGAGCGGAACGTGGATTTGATTCGAGAGCAGATCGCCGCCATCGTCGGCAAAGAGCACCTGGTCCAAGGCCCTGAGGAGCTCGCGCACTACAGCGGCGCGGACAACATCCGTCTCGCGCCGAGCCGCTCGCCGATCATGGCGGCCCGCCCCGCCAGCGCCGAGGAGCTCCGAGACGTGCTGCGGGTCGCTGCGCAAAACAAGCTGCCTGTCACGCCGCGCAGCTCGAGGCCAGTCGGCTTTGGCGGCTCGATCCCCGCGGTTCCGGGGCTCGTCCTCGACCTGCACCGGATGAACCGCATCCACTCCATCGACACGGTGAGCCGCAACGCGATCATCGAGCCGGGCGTGACCTTCGCGCAGCTCCAAGACCAAGCTGCCGAAAAGGGGCTGCGCGCCCTGGTCCCGCTCGAGCTGCCAGCCAGCGCGTCCGTGGTGTCTTCGTACCTAGACATGGCCCCGCTCTACGCCTGGCCGCGTTACGGCACCGAGACGATCTTGACCATGGAGGTATTGCTCCCCTCGGGCGAGACCTTGAAGACCGGCATCGCGGCCATTCCCATGCTGGACAAACCCTACTTCCCGTTCGGCACGAACCCGGCTTATTTGAACAAAGTCTTCTTTGGAGCCCAGGGCACGCTCGGCATCGCGACCAAGGCCGTGGTCAAGCTCAAGACAAACTTCGAGGACAAGGCGGTCCTTTTCATTCCGTTCACGTCCATTGCGGAGAGCTTCGGGGCCATCAAGGAGCTCAAGCGCCTCGACTACGCCGTGGAGTTTTTCATTGCCAATGCGACGGCGCTCGCGGCCCTGCTTTCGGCCGACAGCGCAGAGCTCGCCGCGCGCCGAGTCGAGCTGCCGCCCTTTACCGCTGTGCTCGTGTTGCGGGGCGAGCGCGAAGAAGTGGCGTACCAAAAAGCAGATATCGTGGACCTGGGCAATAGGCTCAAGTTCACGGTGATGGAAAACCTCCCAGGGGACGCGCTGGCCAGCGCCAAGCTCTTGCAGGAAATCGAGAGGCCCCACGGCTACGAGCGCCACCAACAGCTCATGGGCGGCTATGCGGTCATGCCGTTCACCTGCATGGCGGCCCAGCTCCCCATGTTCGGCATGGTGCTAGGCCAGATGGCCAGCGCGTTTAAATACGACCGCGCGAGGATTGGCGAAATCCTGCTCCCGGTCGAGGCCGGAAGGTTTCACTTCCAATACTCTTTCTTCTTCGACCCCAAGAATCCGGCAGAGTGCGGCGCCACGCGCCAGCTCTTCGAGGTGCATAGCAGCACGCTCATCAAGGCCGGCGCGTTCTTCTCACGGCCTTACGGCGAATGGGCTCCGCAAGTCTATGCCAAGGCGAGCACCTATAAGACGGTCCTGCGCGAGATCAAGAGCAGCATCGATCCTCATGGCATCATGAACCCCGGAAAACTCGACTTGTAGGAGCTTAGAGGTAACCCATGGCGCGAGAGTTTTGCTATCCAACAGTCCGCGAGAGCCTCGGCGACTACTACGAGATGACCTGGCGCTGCGCCAAATGCGGCTTCTGCCGCAACGTCTTCCCGTCCGACACCGAGCACGAGCGCTTTGGCCGTCAATGTCCATCGGGCGAGCGCTTTCGCTTCGAGTCCTACTACGCCTCGGGCCGCAACGAGCTGGCCAGGCTGACCATCGAAGGCAAGCAGGGCTTCACGGATCGCTTTCGGCATGTGCTCTATTCCTGCACGACGTGCAATGCGTGCGAGGAGTGGTGCGAGGCCACGCAGGGCCTGTATCCGGTCAAGCTCACCATGGCGATGCGCAAGCACTTTGCCGAGCAAGGCGGCGAGCTCCTCCCCGAACACCAGAAGCTCGTGAAGAGCCTGCGCGAGAACAAGAACCGCCTGAACCGCAACAACCGCGATCGCTTGGCCTGGCTCGGAGAGGCCGCAAAGAGCCTGCCCGAAAAAGCGGACCTCGCCTTTTTTGTGGGCTGCCGCTCGTCGTTTCGCAGGACCGAGATCGCGAGGAGCGCCTACGAGCTCTTGACCAAGAGGCTGGGGTTGAAGGTCGCGATCCTCACGGACGAGCGCTGCTGCGGCCGACCCCTGCTCGACATCGGCGCCGAACAGGAAGCGCGCGAGCTCATCAGCCACAACTTAGCGCAGCTCCAAAAGACCGGCGCGAGCCAGGTGGTCTTCGCATGCGCCGAGTGCTTCCACACCTTCCGCTCGCTCGCTCCGCTGGGCTTCGAGGTGGAGTTCGAGTCTTTGCACTTGAGCGAGCTGCTTTCGGCAAAGCTCCAGCAAGGCGCCTTGGGATTTCGGCCCCTCAAAAAGAGGGTTGCGTTCCAAGACCCGTGTCATCTCGGCCGCCACCAAGGCGTGTTCGAGCCGCCGCGAAAGCTGCTCGCGTCCATGGCGCAGCTCGAGCTGGTCGAGATGCCGCGCAACCGCAAGAACGCCTGGTGCTGCGGCGCGGGAGGCGGAGTTCAAGACGCCATGGAGAGCTATTCGCAGTGGGTCGCCTCTGAGCGCCTTCAAGAGGTGAAGCATGTCGCGGCCGAGCTCCTCGTCACCGCGTGCCCGGGCTGCAAAGAAAACCTCTGGGCCAAGGCCCAAGAGAGCGGCGTGCAAGTGCTCGATCTCGCCGAGCTCCTATGCCAACAGGCCGAGGGCTGATCATGGAAAAGAGCGACATGCTTCTACGAGAGCTACAAAACATCGTTTCGGTCGAGTGGGCCTCGGACGAGCCCGAGCTCACGTGCGCTTACTCCCGAGACGTCAACATGTACCCGCAAAACCTCAGTTCTGTGCTGCGGCCGCCGTTTTACGTGGTCCTGCCTGGCACGGCCGAAGAGGTCCAAAAGATCGTCGCCTTGGCGAGGCTCCACAAGACGCCCATCACCGTTCAAACGACCGGGCTCAATGTCTGCGGCATCTGCGTCCCGCCCCGCGGCGGCATTTTGATGGATATGAAGCGCATGGACAAAGTGCTCGAAATCGACGAGCAGAACATGACGGCCACCATCGAGCCGTACGTGTCCATTGCCAGGCTCTCGTGCGAGCTGCAAAAGCGCGGCATGTATCTGCCGGTGCCTGGAAACCCGTCCACAGCGTCTGTCATCTCCAACATCCTGGTAGGCCTCGGGCTCAAGGTCACCAACCGCGTGGGCCGTCAGGAAAAGGGCATCGTGGGCTTCAAGATGGTGCTCCCGGACGGCAGCTTTTTCAAAGCCGGTTCAGGAGCCGACCCGTTCATCCCCAAGAGTTTCTGGCCGCACGGCCCAGGGCCAGACCTGCACCTTCTGCCGGTCCACGCGCTCGGCACCACGGGCATCGTCACCGAGATGACCGTCAAGTGCTGGCTGCGCGGCGAGGAATACAAAGAGCTGTGGGTTTCGTACGAAGACATCGACAAAGCGGCCGAGGCCTTCATGGATCTCTCGCGCCGCGAGATCGCCAAAGGCTTAAACCTCTACGGCGGCAACAAGTACACGTCCTATGCCACGGATACGAGAGAAGCCATCGAGCGCATGGTCCGCGCCAATCCTGAGTTCCAGCTCGTCTTGTCCCTGGAAGGGACCAAGCGCCGCATCGAATACGAAGAAGGCCTGATCCGCGAAGTCGCAAAGAAGACAGGCGGCAAGATCCTCACCGACAAATTCGCGCCCTACAAGACGTTCGTAGAATCCCACGCCGGCATGTCCGGCAGCTTCTACTCGGACTACTCCATGAAGTACTGGGGCTCCAGAGGCGCCAACTGGGTCGTGGCCGGCTTCCCCACGCCCGACAGGCTGGCCGACCAATACCGCGCCTACTCGCAAGCGGTCATGGACGACCCCGACTACGCCGATGTCGATTTCGGCCACGCCGAGTTTTGGCGATCGATCATCGCCTACCCGTTCGAGGGAGGACACTACATCTTCGCCGAGCACGGCATCGACAGCCACCCTGGCGATCCCAAGTGGCAAGAGGTCGTAAAGAGAATTGGCTCTGCCATCCCGCGCTACGGCGCCCAGCGCCGTCTGGTGATCATGGGCTACAACCGAGCGCCGAGGGAGGGCCTGCCGCGGGTCACCGGTCCGTATTGGGACGTGGCCAATAAAATCCATACGCGGTTGGATCCGGACAACCTGATGCAGCCCGGGTTTGTGTATTCCTGATTCGCCGACAACAAGAGAGGAAGGGAAGAACATGTCCACGAGAACGGTACCGACGAGAGAAATCAACATCATTCACAGCTATCCCATACCGGAAAAAGAAAACGTCCAATGCTTTAGGATCCCTCCAGACGCGCGCGGTGGCGACACCTATCAAATCGTCGTTGACGTTGAGGCTACGCCTGAGGAGTGCTTTGATATCTTGACCGACTTCGACCTCATGCAGAAGAGCTCGAGTGTCATCATCGAAATCAAGACTCTTAAAAAAGACCAAGACAACGCCTATATCGCCATGAGGTGCAAGCCCGAGGTCGATACCGGCGTCTTCCACTACCGCTATGTCTTTGACCGCAAGAACACCCAGTTTCTCTATTGGATGCACGACTACGAAGGCGACAAACCCGTCTACTACGCGATCAACGTGGAAACCCGTATCCTCAACTTCGGCAAGATCTCTCGCGTCATCTTGACCGAGACCTACCTCGTCACCAAGAACACGCCCTATCCGGATGCCGTCGCTATCTTTACGGGGATCGGACACGACATGCTGAACAGGATCAAGACCAACAAGAAGAGCAAGTGAAAGAAGTAGGGCTGACTCATTCCTTCAGTAAAGGAGAAAACGATGTCCGGCGAAAAAGAGAAATCTATTATAACAAAGACCGATCAGGCCAGAATCGACAATGCGGTCAAGCTCGGCGCTACCAAACAAGTTCAGTTAATAAGATACATTTACGAGACCATGGGGCCCCAAGGGATCACGGATTTTGTAAGAAAAGCGATTGAGCCCTGGGCTCGTGCCTGGGCGCGAAAGATAATGGATCGCCACGGACTCACGAGTGACAAGATTACGGCCAAGATTGCTATTCAACAACTCTATCCTGAAGTGCATGACCACACTGCAATATGCTCTGACCACCTGGACATGTTCTTTTCCATCGACCACGATGATCTGCAGGAATGCGGCGCCAAGTATTGTCCTGTGGCAGCTCAGTGGATGGAGATCTGGCCCGAAGGCGCACACCACCTCTGCTACGTCTATTCGTACAGCTTCGATAAGTACTTCTTTGAAGAGTTGAACAGCAACCTCATTTTCACAAAACACGCGGAATGCTGTGCAGATCAGCCTGGAATCCCGCACGGCAAGCGATGCCTCATGCGATTGGAAACAAAAGGCAAGCCGGTGGATCCCAAGAAGGTGTTTGTTATCGAAGATCCCAACAAGGTCAACGTATCTCCTCAAATAGAGAGCTTCCTGGCCGGGAAAACCATCAAGTACGTTCCTCACATTCCCGGTTGATCGTCTTTTCAGCATCTCCCCATCCAAAGCTTGCGTCGCTCGAGCAAGATACGGCTCTCGGTCGGAAAACCGCGACGAGGAAGAGATTGATTGTCCGTGCAGGTAAGACCGACGAGAAGATTGACTATTCTTTGGGCATGAGCGAGGCGAGGAGACCTTCGAAAGCGTTAATGTCTGGTCCGCCCTCCAAATTGCCGAGAATCGTCTTCAGGCGTGCGTAGCGAATGATGCCGTCAGCGCCAAATCGGCTGCTGCCGATGCCGGATTTGCCGAACATCATATGAGGTACGTCGTGGCAGAAACCCTGAACCGAAGCGTCATTGATCCCGACGGCGCCTGCATTGAGCCGTCTGGCAATCGGCTGAGCTTCCTCGAGCGTCTTCGAGTATACCGACGCCGAGAGACCATAGATCGTGTCGTTCGCGAGTCCGACGGCCTCGTCGATCGTTTTGAACGGCATTATGGGGATGATGGGCCCGAAGGTTTCCTGTTTCATCACTCGCATCTGGTGATTGACACCGGTCATGACAGTGGGCTTCATCCATTTTCCGCCGTGATCGATCACTTCACCACCGCAGTGGATGGTAGCTCCCATTGCAACGGCTTCATCCAATTGCTCCATCACCACATGGGGTTGATGCTCAAAGATGAACGGTCCGACAAAGCCCTTCTTCATATCTGGATAATTAATTTCCACCTTCTTGGCTTTGTCGATCATCATGTTTAAGAAGGCGTCATAGACTTTTTGATCCACATAGACGCGCTCCAAGGACATGCAGACCTGGCCGGTGGCCATGACAGCCGAGCGAAGGATGGTCGAAGTTGCAACGTCGAGATTGGCGGAGCTCAAGACAATCGCGGGATCTTTGCCGCCCAATTCGCAGAACGCCGGGATGAAGTTTCGTCCTGCTCGTTCCGTGATTTTTCTGCCAGTCTCCACGCTTCCTGTGAAGCAAACACAGTCCATGCGGTCGATCAGTTCAGCGCCTGTCTCTCCACCACCTCGCATGAACGCCAGCACTTTTCTGAGCTCCGGAATCTGGTTAACGATTTTTTCGAAAACGTCGACCCAGCGCGGTGTTACCTCGCTCGGTTTGATCACGACCGCGTTACCCGCCAGAAGAGCCGGAAGACTGTCGAGAGTCGAAAGAATGATCGGAAAATTCCAAGGGCTGATGTTCCCGACCAGCCCGTAAGGGACATACTGCCCCGAAGCAACGATGCCCGGAGTCACGGTCTTCATCGGGACGATTTCTGGGTAAAGCTCTCTTGCATGATTCTTGATTCGTTCGACCGTCATACCGACGAATCTGGCCTCCCATGCAGCGATCCCTTTTCTGCCAGTGTCGATGCTGATTGCGTTATAGATTTCGTCGAAATGCTCTTCCGTCGCTTTGGCGAATTGCTCGAGAACCTTGATTCGTCCTTCAACACCCATTTCAGCCCAAGCCGGCTGGTTTTTTCGAAGTGTGGAACACACTTCGTCCATTTGTCCACGACTTGCTACCTCAAACTCGTAGTCATACTTGCCAGTGTACGGATTGCGAGCTTTCATGACTGTCATGTGGTCTCCTTCCATCTTCCCGTCCATTCGGGTTTGGGGAAACTGCTCCCCCCTCGCAAAGCAATTTTCAACCAGAGAAAACTGCGCCGCGTTCTCGGGGAAGTCGTGGTTTTCGAAGAGCAGGCAGCGCGGTCTGCGAGAGAGGGCGGGAACAGACCCCATCACAAAACACGTTCCAGCTTCTCCCGCCAGCTTTATAACGGTTCCCTCGCGGTGGCTTGGCGGTGTGAGACACTGGTATTCCCTCTTTATCGTTGTGTCTCTGACGCTATTCCGAAAAGCCGCCCTTGGCTTCAACCCTGACGATTTGGTTCGCTTGCGCCCAACAAGTTGCGCAAGGTCGCCTGCGTCACGAGCGAGAGATCGCGTTCATGTTCTAAGAATGGCCTGACGTCTGCTTGGGCATGCTCCCAGTTGAGTGTGTTCAGCCGCTGCTGCAGCTCGCTGCGCCAGTTTGCTTGCGTCAGAGAAGGTCCATGCCAACCGGTCTGGGTCACGGCGGCGTTGAGCAGCGTGAGGTTGGGCATGGGCCACTGGCGATCAGCGAGGTACCAGGCGAGATCATAAAGGTCACGGCCTTTGGTCCACGGGCGGCAGAGGATCGCGTGCACTTTCCCCGCGAGCAGCGAGGCCTTGTCGTGGTGACACAGATGGAGGGTCACGTGCCGTCTGACAACAGAGGTCTCGAGCCCCGCGCCGAGCGGTGGATTCGTGTCCACCTCGACCTTGATGGAGAGCGACTGGGACGCATGCGGTGAGAAACCAAGCTCGTGAGGCAATCCTCTAAACTTGACCCAACCCGAGGCCACGGTTTTCTCCTCTTTGATTCTCATCTCGACCGCAAAGCCCTCGAAGGTAAGCGCCCGCTTGACCTCAGTCAGCGCGGCCTTTAAGTCCGCATCTTCTCCGGGGCGAATCGCGCAGAAGTCGAGGTCCTCGGAAAACCGCGGGATGGAGAACAGGAAGCGCAGGGCTGTGCCGCCGACGAACGCCCAGCGTAGGAACACACCTTTGTCCTGCAGTGACTCGAGGACACGTGCCTGTAGATACTCCCTTGCGAGGCAACCTCGAGTGAGGTCGTCAGGTGCCTTGGAGACAAGTTGCCGCAGGTGCTCTTTCACAGCGCGACTCCTTCCTCTTCTTTCAGCAGTGGGCCAACGAGCGCGGCGGCGCGCATCAGTTTGGGCTTGCCGCTGCGGCGGGCCAGCGCATCGAGCGTTGCCACGCTGAAGGCCTCGCTGTGCTGCAGGCGTAACTCCCCAAGGTAGGCCACTGTGTCCGCGCCCGGCGTCAGATGAATGAGATCGAGCAGCGCCTTCTCGGGCGAGGCGACAAAGGCGTGCTGCCGCGGCGCGACTTCCACCTGGGAATAGCCGAAGCGCAGCTCCTCGGTGAGGTGGTTGAACTGGAACGCGCCCAAAGCGTTGCGCAGCATTTCTGGACGGCCTGGTCCTACGCTTGTCACGACAGGCACATGCTCGGGAATGAGCCCGTGGTATGCCAACGCGGCCTGTAGGCTCACATAGGATCCGCGCTGCATTTGATTGGCGACGAGAAACGGATGCGGCGCCACTTTGCGCCATGCCGGTGCCAGGGCATAGAGTCCACGGCGAAGGCGGAGCAGCCGGCCGGCCTTGACCCAACGCGAAAGCTGGACGCGTACCTCCTCCACGGAAACGTTGCCGGCGAGCAGCAATGCGGATGAAAAAACCGCCTCGTCGGCTGTCAAAGTCAGCAGCGCTTCCCATTTCATGTCATTAAGTTATCGTTCTTGATAACTAATTGCAACAATTCGAGGCCACGAGGGGAGTCGAGTAGCCCCAGCCCGTTTCCGAGCCAGGGCCCTCACCAGATCCGGACAAGGAGATTTGTCGGGTGAAGTGGTGGCGCGGACCGGGCTTCGAATGATGCCGACGTCTCCACCACCTCCCCTATCATTCCGTACGGCGGGTTTTCCCCAGTACGGCTGAAAGGCCGGCCTTTCAGACAGCGCCTTCCCCTCTGACGCTCCGGTTAAGCCTGCTCCCAGCATACCCATCGCCTCATCGAGTTTGCATCTGTCCTTCGTGCCGACTGGAGCCGGAACACGGTGTCCTCGGCCCGAGTTTGACACATAATCCTATAACTAT
>JALOQD010000139.1 GCA_025453525.1 Myxococcota bacterium | reverse complement strand
AAGCCTGTGAGCGCCGGCAAGTTCGTTCCCTACTTGGTTGATCTGTCATCGCATGTCGGCAAGCTGGTGCGGCTCGAGGTGCGCGTCGAAGGGCCGGCAGGCGCGCGCATCGCTCTTTCCGATCTGTCTCTGCGGTCCGCTCCACCCAAGATCGAAGCCAGCTCGCGCAAGGCCAAGAACGCCATTGTGCTGCTCATCGATACCCTGCGCGCCGATAGGCTCTCGGCCTATGGCAAGACTCGGGTCAAGAGCCCGGTGTTCGACAAGCTCGCTGGCGAGAGCACGGTGTTCGACAACTGTCAGGCTGTGTCCAACTGGACCAAGCCGTCCTGCGCCACCGTGCTCACGGGCATGCACCCGGACAGCCACAAGACCCGCGGACATGCGTCGGTGCTCGGCAAGTCGGTGAAGATGGCTTCGGACATCTACCGCGGCGCGGGTTTTGCCACTGGCGCGTTTATCGCCAACGGGTATCTCGCCACCGAGTTCGGCTTCAACCGGGGCTGGAACCAGTACGTGAACTTCATCCGAGAGAACAAGAACAGCCAAGCCGAGTCGGTGTTCAAGACCGCCTTGGAGTTCATTGCGGCCAACAAAGACAAGCCGTTTTTCACGTACATCCAGACCATCGACCCCCATGTGCCCTACGACCCGCCCGATGAGGACCTCAAGATCTACGACGCCAATCCCTACGAGGGACCGGTGGCCAATCGGTCCACGGGCAATTTGCTCGAGAATATCAAGCGCGGCCGCGTGACGATGCAGCCGCGGGACAAGCAACGCCTCATCGCTCTCTACGATGGCGAGGTCACCTACCACGACCGTCATCTGGGTCACTTTCTCGACGCGCTCTCCAAGCTCGGCGTGCTCGACGATACGGTCATTTTGATCACCGCCGATCACGGCGAGGAGTTCTTCGAGCACGATTCCGTGGGACATGGCCATACCCTGTACCAGGAGTTGATCCATGTGCCCCTTGCCCTGCGAGCCCCGGGGATCGTCCCGGCTGGAAAAAGGATCGAGACTCCAGTGAGCCTCACGGACGTGCTTCCGACAGTGCTCGAGGCCACGGGGGTGGAAGTGCCCAAACACGTCGAGGGCCGAAGCCTCATCCAAGAAGCGCAGGGCGAGGTGCCCAGCCCGTTTCAAGCTTCTTTCTCCAGCTTTTTCTCCGAGGCCGATGATCGCAACCTGCAGTGGGCCGCGCTCAAAGGGGGGTTCAAGCTGCGCATGAAGGGACCGGCCAGCACGTACTTGCACAACCTCGCGCAAGATCCGCGCGAGAAGGACGATGTCGATACGCTTTATCCCATAGCCTTGCGCGCCTTGAGGATCCTCCATGGTCAATTTGTCGGCGCCCCGGACAAGCTCGCCTGGTTGTCAGACCAGATCGGCGCCCAGGTGGTGGGAGGCAACAAAGCAGAGGAGGAGAAGGCCGAGGTGCCCGATGATCTTAAGGCACAGCTCAAGGCGCTTGGGTACATGCAGTAATTGCGGTCTATTTACAGTGGGGCTTCTTGAGCTCGCCGAGTTCTTCGATGGCGTCGATCATGACGAGCGCGATGGCATCGTGGCCAGCATCGGTGGGATGGACACAATCCCAATAGACTCCGTTGGTGATGGTGGCGCCAATGTCGGCGCTCACCACAGCATACCCGGCGTCGGCGTATTCATCTGCGACACGGGCTATCATGACATTCAGTCCCTCGAAGGTCTCGGTGTCGCTGTAGAATATGTGCTCGACTTGGTCGGCGTTCGTCGCGACGCTATAGCCGGTCACAGCGGATGCTGCGGGTGAGTAGAAGAGGTCCATGGCGCCGAACTGGCCTTGCTGCGGGTTATAGGGACCGGCGCAGGAGAAGGGGAAAGGAAGCGGCTGGGCCGGGGGACCAGAGCTCGTGTTCCCATTCCCAATGGCGTTTGAAAACGTGCGAAGGACGATGCCGGAACCCTTGTCCATGTTGTCGAGGAGAGTATCGACAGTGAACCGAAGGTTTTCTTCTACGCGGTCGATGATGCCGGATAGGACTTGATCGCAGATGGCGAGATCGTAGTACGGCGTGTTCATGTTGCAGACCAGGTGGCCCTTTATCGCCTGGGGAGGAAGCGACTGCGGGAACAGCATGAAGCCCAGCAAATCGTTGCCGCCGCTGGCGATTTCGATGATCGTTTTGCGGTGTGCTTTCAGAAAGTCAACCGCTGGTCCCAGTTGACGGTCGTTGACCTGAGCAGAAGTCGCCCCGCCGATGGCCAGGTTCTTGTGTTCCAGGTGCTTGTTGCCCTTCTGGTCGAGTAAATAGTCGTAGACCGTGTCGGTGTAGCCAAACCCAGGGTGCTCGTTGGTCCTGGGGTTGCCGCCATTGTCGTTCCCGTCTGCGCCATACCCATACGTGTAGGAATCGCCGAGTGCCAAGTATCCGGGAACCTTGCGGTCCTTCTTGGCAGATGCCGTCATGGCCACAGAGAGAATGACCGCTGTTGCAAGGACACCAAAGGCAAACTTCTTCCAATGCATGATGCTATTCCTTTCGATTCTGAAGGCGCCCGATTGTTATAAGCCTCATTGCCATCCGATCGTGCGTCTGTGCGACGCTTGTATTGCTGATTCAGGTTGGCCTGGTCAATGAAAAATCGCATGTGGAAAAAAATGGGCATCGCTGATGCCGTGGGGCCATTGCGCTGCGCAGGAAGGCGTGAACTCGCGGTGGGCGGGGAAAGGTCAGTCGACCAGGAAGGTCGGGTCGCAGGCGAACTTGATGCAGGAGGTGGAGTTCGTAGACCAGCTCGTCAGCGTGTAGTTCGCCGCGCAAAGAGCGGGCTGGAGCGACGGACAGCGACTGTGGTCCGCGCAGGTGTTGAACGTGACGCAGCGATCCGCGTTGCGGATGTAAGTCGAGGCCAGGGGATCGCAATTGGGCTCGGGTCTCGCAGGGCATGGGCCGATGGCGTCAGGGAGCTTCACGAAGACCTGGCTCGCGTCCATGACCTTTTCGTACCCGGCAGGATACCGGGTGCCATTGACGATAACCCCCGCGATGAGGGCGCCGTGGACCTGGGCGCGGTCGACGAGCCAGTCTTGATCGACGTGCGGCTTGGCTGCATCGACGACGTCGAACCGGCTGAAGTTGGTCGTCGTGGTGCTGTTCAGCTTGAACGCGACCTCGTTCGGGCAGGGTGCCGCGAAACAGGAGATGGCAGGAGAGCGCACGGCTGTCTTGTAGTAGACCGAGCCGGCCCGGACCGTCACGTCGGGCATGCCTCTGTACGCCTCGGAGACGTGGAACTTCCGGGTGTGATGGACCAGCTCCACGGCGCCGAGCTTGCCGCGCAACACGAGCTCCGACGTGGACGCTTCGGTCACCTTGTCAATTGTCGACTGATTGAAGTTGCTCGCGCGGAAGTCGAGTGCCGACACGTATTGTTCCGAGGAGTGGGCGTTGATGTCGCGCACGTAGTACCCGCCACACACCGGCGACATGCACTTACGGGTGTCACGGCGGAGCGATACGTAGGTGAGAGCCGTGGTCGAGAGGGCCCGGTCGTCATTTTCGACGGTGCCGCCATTGACGAGCGCGTCGTTTTCATCGTCGTTCAGAGCTGTGCAGCCTGGCAGCGCCGTAGTGGCGACACAGAACGCGGCGAGACCACCCATTGTCAGTGTTTTAATGCGTAATAATATTTTCATTTGTAAACCTCCTTTGGATCTTCGGGATTTATGTGTTGTTTATCTCGACAGGAGCGGCTTCGCTCGGCAGGTCATCCCATCCTGAACTCTTAAGGCTTCGGCTCGGAGGTTGCCCACTCTAAAACCAGAAAGAGGGGTTAAAAGCTCATTTAGTTCAAGATAATGTACATTTTTACAGTATAGCTGGGGGTCTCCGTTGGGAACCCCGTTGGAGTTGACCGCAACGAGCTCGTGCTCATAGGGTGTCGGGTAGCTCCAGCCGTTGCTGGCATCGGTTCCGTCTATTTTGTACACGAATGTCTATGCTCACATAGTGACAAAACCGAAGGGCAGCAGAAGAGACTTGGCGCGCCGGAAATTCTCTTGAAAAAAAGAGCGCAGCCCATGCCAAGAGGCCGCTTCGCCTGTCGGGAAATAAAAATAGAATTACGCCAAAGAACCTGATTTGTAATTTCTAAGTGTATTTACACTTTGAAGTGGGCATAGAGAGGATGCTCCAGAGCGTGAACAGACGATCATCACCGTCAGTGACCGTGCAGCCCTGTCACGCCCACCTGTCATGTTATGTATAAAGTGTCACAAAAACAGCCTGGGGTGGTAAGAGCCTGCACGTGGACTTCAGACCGCCGAGCGCAGGCGGAACCCTTGGGACCAAGCTACACCGAGAGGGTGGAAAGGGTGCACCAAGTCCTTCATTGGTGTCCATCCCGAAATGGGTGTTTTCCGGCGTCCTTCGGAAAGGCGAGGACTGCTTGAGTTGATTAAACCGATGTCCGAGTTCCTTTAGGCTTGGAGAAGGATGCTGGAAACGGGACTTTCGGGATGGGCACTCATTGACATTCGCCAGTTCTACCCGGGTTACAGCGGCTTTTAGTATGAGATTGTCGGCTTGGGCTGGCATCAGGGTTGGAATGATCGAATCGGTGTCGAAGCGGTCGCCGCCTATCAAACCCACTGTGTCAACCTCATCAATGACTCCGTGACTTAAGGCTCCGACAGCGGCCCCAAGGCCGCCTCGGCCGCGCCACCCTTGACCCAGCCCCCTTTCCTACTATGTTTTTTGATGGTTTTATGAAGTCATCGATCCCACCGCCGCCCCTTGAGCGTAGCCGTATCGGTAGGTACGAGGTGATCTATCCACTAGGGCAGGGCGGCATGGCCAGTGTGTACGTGGGCCGGCTCGTGGGCATGGCCGGCTTCGAAAGGCTGGTGGCGATCAAGGTCATTCACCGCCACCTGTCGAGCAATCCTTTTTTCGTGGAGATGTTCCTCGACGAAGCCCGTCTCGCTGCCAGCATCCATCACCCGAACGTTGGCGAGATTTTTGAGGTAGGCGAGGACGAGGGGCTGTTCTTCATGGTGGGTGAACTGGTGCAGGGCGAGAGCCTCCGGTCCCTGCTTCGTCGCTCGCGGACAGCGGGCAACGAGATGCCCGCCTATCTGGCGGCTCATATCGCCGCTGAGGTGTGCAAGGCTTTGCAAGCTGCGCACTCCTTGCGAAATCCCGAGGGCGAGCCGTTGCGTCTGGTCCACCGGGATGTTAGCCCGCGCAACGTGCTGCTCGCTTACGATGGCTTTGTCAAGTTGATCGACTTTGGCGTGGCCTGGGCACACGGCAAAACCACCCAAACAGAGGTTGGTACGATTAAGGGCAATGTGAGTTACATGTCGCCCGAGCAGATCTGCGGCCAGGACATCGACCGTCGCAGCGATCTCTTTTCCGTGGGCATCGTGCTGTACGAGATGCTCATCGGCATGAGCCCATTCCCGGGCAAAGACAAGATCGAGAGAATGCATAAGATCCTGCGTGGCGCTTACCCGCGCCCGCGCGAAATAAGGCCCAAGCTCGAAGCCTTCCTCGAGAAGGTGATCATGAAGGCTCTCGAGCACCATCCGGATGATCGCTATAGCTCGGCAGAGGCGCTGGGGCATGATCTCGAGGAGTACATCCACCGGGTGGGCAAAGGGCCGCTCACGCATATCCTCGCCAACTACATGCACGAATTGTTTGTCGACGATATTATAGTCTTTGATCGAAAAATCAGAGACTACCGGCGTCGCACGCCGTTGCCCGGCCAGGTTGCTCCCTTTATGCCGAGCGACATCTCGAGCCGACCAAGCGAGCCCCTGTCGGCCCCTGGCCATTTGCAGCAGCGTCCATCGGCCTCGAGTCAAAGGGCCGCGCAGCTCAACGCGAGCTTGAGTCATCCGGGCATTTCAACGGATCTTTCCAATCCGCCCCCTTGCGGCGCTGCGCCAGTCGGCGGGTCGCCCTCGTTGCAGGGGCAGCCTCCTCGTCCGTCGGCGCCTGGGGGGCAGGAGGGGCCCTACTCACCTGATTCTGCGATCCTGTCGTCGACTCTTTCGGAGTGGAATGGGCAAGAGCTCAGACCCTCTGAAGAGACAAGTGCGCCAGCGGATTTTTATGTGCAAGACGATGCCAGCGACATTAGCATCAAGATCCCTGTCATGGACGACACGGATCACGGGCTCGATGTCTGCCACTCTGGCTACTTGGAGATGCTCATTCAGGACGAGCTGAAGAGAATCGCTGCAAAGGACGAAAGCAGCGGGGACGCGGGGGCAGACCCTTTGGCCGTCGAGACGCAACAGGACGAGGAACCCGTCACGGCGACTCTGCCGCTGCTCAATGTTCCCAAGGGGTTTTCGATCTCGCCGCCATCACCGGACTCCACGAGCGGGCAGCCGATGACGCCCCGCACCAAGTCCTTGCCTCCAGGGCATAGCCTGCCTCGTTGGCTCGCCATTTTTGCCGCCGCCCTTCTGGCGTTGACCCTCGTCTTGCCTTCGTCTCACCCGGTGGACACAGAGACTCGCGCCGAGGAAAAGCCGGCCACCTCTTCTGAAATCGATTCAGACAGCGGGACACAGAGGGAATCGGAGACCACGGCGATGGACGTCGCTGAACAAGGAGAGTGAAGGTGGGCGTCGCAGCGTTTCTTTTTTGGGCGCGCTCCTTCCCGGTTTTTGGAGCGTGCGCCAGCCCGAGCTCGATTTTCACGAATTCTTTTAGCTGACGTGGTCGCCAGGCTCGAGGGGCTCAGCAAAGGTCACGGCGCACAGTCGCGAGGTGCCGCCTCCACCGGCCAGCACCATCGCCTCAGACGTGCCGAATTTCATTTGCCTGGGCTTGAGGTTGGCTACGACCACCACCTGCTGGCCGACGAGAGATTCGGGCTGCGGATAGGCCGAGCGGATGCCAGCGAACACCTGACGCAACCGGCCTTCGCCGAGGTCGACCATGAGCCGCAGCAGCTTGTCCGCGCCTTGGACAAAGGTTGCCTCGGCAATGGTGGCCACGCGCAGATCGACTTTGCTGAAATCATCGATGGTGATCTCGGGTTTGCTCGGCTTGCGCTCCAAAGCTGGAGGGGGCGCGGTCGCTCTCTCGGGGCTAGGCGCCGCCGCCGCAAGAACTGTCGCCAACTTGGCCTCGTCGATCCGGGGGAAGGCCCGGGGCACCTCGCCGATTTCGAAACCGGTCGCGAGCCCACCCCAGGCGCACAGCTCGTTAAAAGGCACGGTCCCATCGAGTGGACGAGTCTCGCCCAGGTAGTCGAGCAGAGTGCGACAGGTCCGCGGCATGATGGGCGACAGCAGCAGCACCGCGAGGCGCACCACCTCGAGCCCGGTGTAGAGCACGGCCGATAGCTCGCGGCCGCGGGAGGGATCCTTGACCAGGCGCCAAGGCTCTTGGTCGTTGATGTATTTGTCTCCTGCTGAGAGTAGGGCTCGAATGTCATCCACGGCCGCGTGAAAGCGGCGCTCCTCGAAGTGGCCCCCGTAGTTTGCTGCCACGGTCTTGGCCTGGGCCGCGATGGCGCGGATCGCCTCATCTTCCTGCGGTCTCTGTGGCAGCTTGCCGCCTTGAGACTTGCGCACGATGGATGCCACGCGGGACAGGAGATTGCCTAGGCTGTTGGCGAGATCGGCGTTGTACCGCTCGACGAAAAGCTCGTAGGTAAAGCTCGAGTCAGAGCCGAATTTCATCTCGCGAAAGAAGAAGTAGCGAAGGTTTTCGATGCCGAATTGCTTTTCGAAGGCGAGCGGCCGCACCACGTTGCCCAGGCTCTTGGACATCTTGGACTCACCACTGAGCCAATACCCGTGCACGTCGAGGTGCTTGGGCAGAGGCAGTCCGGCTGCCATACACATGGTGGGCCAGTAGATGGCGTGGGTCTTGACGATGTCCTTGGCGATGAGATGGTTGCATTCGGGCCAGTATTTCTCGAACACATCGCGACCATCTGTGGTGCGTTTCAAGGCCGAGGGGTAATTGAGCAGCGCATCGAACCAAACGTACGTGACGAAACGCTCGTCGAATGGCAAGTCGATTCCCCACTGAAGGCGGGTCTTGGGTCGCGAGATGCACAGATCTTCGAGCGGCAGCCTGAGCAGCGACAGCACTTCGTTGCGGAATCGCTCGGGCCGAATCCACCCTGGATTTTTTTCGATGTGCTCGAGCAGGGCGGCCTGATACTTGCCCATGCGGAAGAAGTAGTTGGCCTCCTTGACTTCCTGGGGCTTTGTCTTGTGGTCCGGGCACAGGCCCTCTTCGAGCTCGGTGGGTGTCAAGTAGCGCTCGCAGCCCACGCAGTAGAGGCCTGTGTATTCATCGAAGTATATGTCGCCACGTTCTTTGACGGCTGTGAGCACCTGTTGCACGTACTCTTTGTGGCGCGGTTGCGTGGTGCGGATGAAGTCATCATTGTTGATGCCGATCTTTTTCCAGGTCTCTTCGAAGACGCCGCTCACCTCGTCGACCAGGGCTCTTGTCGAGACGCCCTTCTTGGCCGCGACCTGGGCGATCTTCTCCCCGTGCTCGTCGGTGCCGGTGAGAAAGTAGACGTCGTCGCCCATCATCTGGTGGTAGCGCTTGAGGGTATCGGCGAGCACTGTCGTGTACAGATGCCCGATGTGCGGTTCCGCGTTCACGTAGTAGATAGGGGTGGTGAAGTAGAACGTTCGACCCATGAAACCTCCCTAAAACGACAAAGGCGGCCTTCATGCCGCCTCCATTCGTCGTGTCGATTTTTTCGTGGCGGGGGGGAGACTTGAACTCCCGACCTGAGGGTTATGAATCCTCCGCTCTAACCAGCTGAGCTACCCTGCCTCGCTCCTTTTTTTCGGGCCGCTGACCCTACACTCGGATCGGGTTACCGAAAAAGCGAAGTTTTCATAGAGGAAAAACCCTGGGGCGTCAAGTGACAACGCAGGTGGGCCCTGCACTCGAGCCTTCTTCAACAGGCTGGGACTGCTCCACGAGGAGCTTGACGCCATGGCTTGGCAGTGGGTAGAGCCAAGTTCGTGAAACAGCATGGTGAAAGCATCTGCCCCCACTGCGGCAACGCTGTCGATCCGCTGCGCTCCCCGGCTGTGAGCATCGTTGGTGCATGCATCGTCCATTTTTGCTCTGCCGCCTGTCGCGAGGCGCATGTCAGAAGTAGCGTGCCCCCGCCTCTGGCCGTTGCGCAGGAGCCAAGAGCGGATTTGTCCAAGGTCGCAGAGGGAAAAGCGCGCTCGAACGACGTCGAGGTCGGACCCGCCTTTAACGGGGGGGTCGCCTCGCCTGTGTTCTCGAGCGCGGCGCCTGGCGATTCCCGAAGGGCATGGTGGAGAGATGCCTCTGCCGCCACAGTGGGGGCAGCGTGCCTTGCCTTTCTGGTGGCGATATCGTGGCCATCCCACGGAGGTCTCCCTCTGCTGGTGCTCTGCCTCTCCCTGGTACTGTGGCAGCTCGCCCGAAGCCTCATACGCGCGCGGCGCTTTGGCCCAGCGCGGATGCTCAATGAAATCGCTTTGCCGTTTGCCGCCGGGATGCTCCTCGTTCCTTCGTTCGTCGGCAGGAGCGACGAACAAGGCCCCTTGTCCGCGCTTATCGTGCTCGCGGCCGCGGACCTCGGTCGGTTGCTGCTCACGGCGGCGAGGCGGCGGAGCGGCGTCGGTGGCATCCTGGATGCCCCGTCGGCCCAGTTGGGCGAGTCTTTTCGCGACAACACTCGGCTGTGCATGTGGAACCGGCGCATCGGCGCGGCGCTGACCTGGTCGCGATTTCCACTTGCGGGTATGGCTGCCCTAGGATCGGTGTGGCTGGCCGACGCGGGACTCCACCTGTCCATCGCAGTCGGGGCGTGCACGCTGATTGCCCTGTCTCCGCGAGCTTTTGCGCTCGCCACCATGGAGGCCTATTACGCCGCTGCTCTCCGGCTCGTGCGACTCGGCGGCAGCCCCCGCGATGCCGAAGCCATGGAGCGACTCGGAGCCGCGCGGGTCTTTTTGTTCGAGGGCGCAGGGACTGCCTTTGCACAGGAGCCCAAGGTCGCGAGTGTGTGGGCAGCGCCGCCTCTGAGCGAGACCTCGGTGCTCGAGGTGCTGGCCGATCTCCAAGCTGGTCAAAATAGCCGAGTCGCGCTGGCCCTGTCCGAGCATGTTGCTCGCAAGGGGATCGGTCCCACAGGCGAGGCCGATCGGCTCGTCGTCCCTGACCAGGGGATTTCCGGCGCGACGAGGCACGGGCAGGCCGCTTGCGGGAGCCGGTCGTTTATTTTGTCTTTGGGTATCGGGACAGGTGTTTTGGAAGAGCGAGCAGCGGCTCTCGAGGAGAGCGGCAGGCGAGCGATTATGGCCGCCGTGGAAGGCCGCGCGGCCGCTGTGATCGGCATCGAGGATCGACCCGAGCCCCGGTGCGTGGCGGCGGCCACTTTGCTTTCTGGAATCGGTCGCCATTGTCTGATGCTCAGCACCGCCGAGGCCGTGCCGGCAAAGGCCCTGGCTCACCGCTGTGGGTTTGCCGACGCCTGCTTCGAAACGCCGCACAGTGCCCTGCGAAACGTGGTCGCTGCTTTCGACGCAGCCGGGGATTCTCCTGTCGTGATCGGAGGCACGGACGCCATCGAGGATGTCGCCCCCGAGGCGGTCACGCTCCGCGTCTCGGGCGATGGGATGACCCAGGCGGCGTTCGATGCTCGCTTCGCCACTGTTTCGGCTATCCCGCAGATCTACGAGATCGCCGCGGCAGCCCGAGGCAGCGCATCGTGCAACACGGCGCTTGCGGTGAGCACCTTGTTCATCGCCGTGGGTCTCACTGCGGCATGGTCTTGCTTTGCAACAGCAGCGGTCATTGCGCTCATCCAAACCGCTTCTGAGGTCGCCTCTGCGCTGAATCGCCCGTTCCCTTTTTGGAACAAAGCGGTGCAGGAAGCGTTCAGTGGCATGCAGCGCGTTTGGAAGCAGGTGCTTGCTCGCAGACGTTAGGGTTCACGCAGGAATAAGCTCGATTTCGGGGTGGAAGCTAGGCATCTCTTGAGTGCGCTGTACAAGGCTCTAATTGCTCTTCAATCGTTTCCATCAATTCGCCGATGGTAAAGGGCTTGGCCAAGAACGGATAGGGCATTTGAGGGGTGTTTTGTGTCGTTTCGTCGATGTGACCAGACATGCACAATACCTTGGTTTGAGGCGTGTAGGATTTTATCAGTCGACCGAGTTCCACCCCAGAGCGTCCGGGCATATTCACGTCGGCTATCAGCAGGTCAAACGGGGTGGGATCTGAAAGGGCGATGACGAGCCCACTATTGCCGTCCACTGCTTGCACCACCGTGTACCCAGCCTCGGTCAGAGCTTCTGCGATGACTTTGCGGATGGCCTCTTGATCTTCAGCCAATAGAATTCTCGCGACTCGATCGGTCTTTGCCTCTTTCGAGGTTGTGACTCGTGGTCCTTCTGAAAGCGCCATTTCCTTCGGAGAGCTGGGGAGCGATATTTCAATCGTGGTCCCTTTTGCCTTCTCCGATACGATGTTGATCGTTCCCCCGCACTGTTCGATGATCGAATGGACCGTCGCGAGACCCAGCCCTGTGCCAGAGGTTCTTTTTGTCGTGAAAAAAGGCTCAAAAGCTCGCTGCTTCGTCTCCTCGTCCATCCCCTCGCCGTCATCGGAAATGACAAGTTTTACTTGCCTCCCGGGCGTTTTGCCTGCATCCCGCTCTGCGCCCCGAGGACCGCGAGCATTGCGCGTCTCGAGGGTGATCGTGCCGCCTCCCGTGATCGCGTCCCGAGCGTTCACGACGAGATTCATGACAACCTGCTCGATTTGGGATAGGTCGGCCCGGACTGTCAAGAGGTCGGGGTCGAGCTTGGCCAAGAGCTCGATGTCGTCCCCGAGCATGCGGGACAGCATTTTGTGCATGTCTTGGACGACATCGTTCAAGCAAAGATCAATGGGGTTGCTCTTCCGCCTGGCGGCAAAAGACAGAAGCTGGCGCGTCAGTCGGCTCGCGCGTTCGCCGGCCTCGGCGATCCCCTGTAGTAGTCCGGCATTGACTTCATCGAGTTTCATCTTCCTCTTCAGCAAATCGGCATTGCAAATGACCACCATCAAGATGTTGTTGAAGTCATGGGCAAGGCCACCGGCAAGGCGGCCGAGATTTTCCAGCCTACGCACCTCGGACAATTGCTTTTCTCGCTCGACCAGGGCGATTTCAGCTTCTTTGCGACGCGCGGTTTCCAACTGCAGATTTGCTTCAGCGAGCGCTTTTTTGTGTGCCAAGTTCCTCATGAACATGTGCGTTGTAAATGCGATGAGAGCTAGGAAGGAGAAAATGACAGTGAAAAAATAGATGTCTCGATTGACTTTGACCACGGCCATTGAGCCAATTTCCTCGCCGTGGTGGACCAAGGGACTTACATGTGTTGTCGTATTGATCAATCGAAGAGCTCTCAACACGCGCTCGAGGCTGTTTTGAGGGTGGCTCGACTCTGACGCCACGAAGACCTCGCCGGTCGGGTGTTCGATTCGGATCGATTCATATCCCTCCACTTGCGTGACGATGTTCGCGGCCTGGGAGGCTCGCTCCCTTTCGAGGTTCCATAAAAACGGCGCAAAGACTTGGCCGTGCTTGGCAAGGGCATTGCCCATATCCCGATCAGCGGCGGAATGGTGCGCCCATATCGTCACAAAGAAAAGAATCAAAGCGCCCAAGGTGGGCCCAAAGGTGAGGGCCATCCTCTTCATGGTGCGTGTTCTCGATCGTCAGCGCTGCTCCCCTGTTCCTCTCGAAT
>JALOQD010000138.1 GCA_025453525.1 Myxococcota bacterium | reverse complement strand
GTCAGCTCGAACCCCGACGTCCCGAAGAGCCGGATGTGAGAACCACAAGTCCGGTTCCGTGGGAGCTGGGGGTGGGAAACTGCCCCTGGCTACCCGACAATCCCTCGCACCTCCGGTGCGAGGAGAGGCGTTCCCGATCTTGCGATGGCCCTATCGGCTTGTCACTTGGTCTTTTCGCTTATCCATTCGCCGCAATAGAAGTCGGGCCGTCAGGAGCCCGAGGAGCCCGGGACGGTCCTAGGGAGCCTGTAGGGGAGCCTGGGAGCCTGGGACGGAGCCTGGGACGGTCCTACGATCTTTCACTTACCAGGGACGATCTATGAGATATGCTTCGGTAGCCTGAAATTAACCCCACCCCTCGAGGTTACGCATGCCTCGAACCGCACGACTGAGCTACGCTGGGGGCGTTTTTCACCACATCTGTCGATTTTATGAGCAGAGGTACTTTGTCGAGGGGCCTGCGGACCCTGGAAAAACCACCTGAGATGATTGGGACAGAGCCTGACAGCAAGGATGGAGTGAAGGCCGCGTGCGATACAGCCTGGAAATAAGCGATGAGGCGAACTAAATCTCAGCACCGTCACTGTCTCCCCTGATGAAGCCCGGCAGCGGCTTGCGCCGTGAGGACTTGCCTATCATCGACCGCTGCCTTAGTGTGGAACGGCTGACAGGCGGCCAGCCCTTGCGATCCCACGGGGTCGCAATCGTTTTTACACTGTGAGAGACCGCGGTCTTCACGTGCGAACAAGTCCCGAATGGCGTTCTTCTTCCGCTACTATATGAAAAATCTTGTATTCCGGGACATCAATGACCTGGGCCGCCTGTCGGCATTCGTCGTGTCATGAAGAACACCGCTCCCCTCGCCAGTCTGAAGTCCGCGGCTATTTTCGAGGAGGAGATCGAGCGGATGCGCTCGAAGTACGACAGCGGCGGTCGCCTGTTCGATCTGCGCCAGGACGGCGTGTGTCTCGCAGCCATGTCCATGCACTCGAGGGAGCTGGCGCGGCTCCTTTGTCGAGCGGTGAATCGAGGGGAGTATCGTTTTCGCATCGCCGAGGAGCGTCTCGCCCAGATCGGCGGCAAGCTCCGCCCCTTGTACCGGATGTGTCTGACCGACATGATTGTCGCCAGCGCGGTCGCCCGGGTCCTGGTCGCGCTCGTCCAGGGCTCCTTGTCGCCGAGCTGTTACTCGTACCAGAGAGGCCGCTCCTCCTGGCAGGCGATCGCGGACTTCGCCTCGTACCTGCGCGAGCACCGGCGGGGTCGCCCCAACCCAAGGGAGCGAGGGCTCTACGTCATTCAGCGCGACATCGCCGCCTATGGCGAGTCCATCCCGGTCACTGACGACTCGCCCCTATGGCCAATGCTGGATGAGATTCTCATCGACAGGGCGAACGTGCCCCGGGAACACCATTTTCTCGGACTGCTGCGGGAGCTCATCCGCCCGGTGATCCTGCTGAGGGACGGACGGCAAACTCGCCTGGAGGTGGGAGTGCCCACGGGCTCGCCCATTCAGCCGGTCATCAACAATCTCTACCTATCGCCCGTGGACCACGGGTTGGCGACCATCGAAGGAGGGTTCTACGCCCGCTATGGAGATGACTTCGTCTTTGCCCATCCCCTGGCCGAGGTGGCTCTTGAGGCCGAGGCGCTCATCAACGAAAAGATCGCCTTTTTGCGTCTGAAGCTGAAAGCCTCCAAGCGCCAGAACATGTACTTTACCGCGCCCGGCCGGCCGTCTCTCGCCTGGCCCGGGGCTCGGCCGACCTCCCGGGTGGAACATCTGGGTTGCTGGATCGACTTTCGCGGAACCATCGGTCTTAAGAGGGACAAGGTCCGGCGCCTGCTGCGCGACCTGAGACGCAGAGTCCGGGCCACTCATCGCCTGGTCGATGGACCTGGCGAGGTGCCCACGGGCGTCGCCTGCGCCGTGATCGAAAAGATGCTCGACCCCAAAGATCTTCTGGCACACCCGCTATCGTCGCTTTTGCGGCACGTCACCAATGATCGGAAACAGCTTGCGCAGCTCGACTATCGCGTGGCCCTCATGGTGGCCGAGACCTTCACGGGCCGCAGAGGCCCCAAGGCCTTTCGTCGTATTTCCTACAGAAAGCTCCGGCGACGCCACGGGCTGCCTTCTCTCGTGCATCTGCGCAACCTCGGTCGCAGGGCGAATCGACCAGGGGTAAAATGAAGGAGCTGTCGGCCTGGTTCGCCCGCAAAGCCGCCGAAGAGGGGAGAAGACCCTTCCTGGACGCGGCCCTGCTCACCGGGCAGGCCTGGAGTTATGCCGCCTATAGGGTGCGCTTCCTCCTCGTTCGGGCCATGCTGCGAGCCGGGCTCCACGCGGCTGAAGTGCTGCTCTTCTCCTCGCTTTTCTCCATGGATTTTCTCGCGCCCATCATCGTACTGCGCGGTGCAACAGCCATCGCCGGGGGCCTGTGGTGGGGGGGGCTCGAGTCCCTTCGACAGCAGGTTCGAGAGCTGAGCGCGAAAAAGAGCTGGAGCTCGGTCCGGGCGATCATCGACTCCTGGCTGATGTTCTCCTTTCTGCTGGCTTCGGCGGTTGTTTTCGGCGGTGGAGCCTGGGTGCTTTCGACACCGGATCGAGTGCTCGGCTTCAGCATCTTCGACACCTATGCCTTGGGATGTTTTCTCAGGCTCGGGTGCGATCTCGTCAGTCGAACCTACCACAGTGGCCCGTTTGCGTTACGCCGCATCCGTCGTCCCCTTTGGAGCCTCCTCGTCATCGATGTTTCCGATCTCTTGGGGGTCCTCCTTCTTTGGCCGCTGCTCGGCCCCTGGAGCTTCGGGATCGTCCTAGGCGCGGTGGGGATCCTGCGAGCGGCGCTGACCTTCGTATTCGTGGGGCACTCTTTTCGGCGCAGCAAGATTCCGCGCTTTCGACTCGTGAATTGCCTGAAGCAATGCCACAACCTCCCTGTCTCCCAGTTGCCCGAGGCGGTATCTCACGGCCTGGCCAACTCAGCCGGCCACCTGGATGCGATTCTCGTCATGGCCTTCGTGGTCGCCGCCAAGAACGACGAGAGATTCCTCCATCTGGCGGTCGTGTTTCACCTGGTGCGGCCGTTCCTGTCCGCCGGCTTCGGCTGGGCTCGGGTGTTCTACTTCGACTTCAAGAAGCTGGAGCAGCGCCATGGCCGGTTCTTCATGTTGCGTTTTCAGGCCTTCGTGCGCCGCTTCGGGATGGCCTTCTCCCTGGTGCTCGCCGCCGTGTCCATCGCTTGGGCCGGCCTGCTCTGGCCAGGAGTGTTCCAGCCGTTCTGGTTTCTGCTGTTCCCGTTCTTTCTGGCCCGCTCCCTGGTCGCCATCTACCAGGTGCAGGCCTTCTCCTACGGTCAGTATCGCTACCTGGCGCTCCAGGCCGCGGCCCTGGCCGCCGTTATCGCCGGGGTTCTTTGGCTGCCGCTTTCGCCTACCTCGACCCTGGCCATGGCAAGCCTCGTCCTGCTCGCGGTTTCGGTGCTCGTCGGGCCACCGGACTTGCCCAGGCCTTCCTGGCCCGCCCTTCCTCACGCACGTGCGGTCTCCTTGCCCAGATGGCTCGACGCCTTGGGTCAGCAGCGCGCCTCGGTTCGCGTGGGCGCGCTGCTGGTGCACTCGGGGCTCGAGTCCGCGCAGCGGGCCACCAGATCTCTGGCCTCGGCACTGCCTCCCGCTGCGGCGGTGACTCGCTTTGGCCACGCGCAAATCCTCTGGTTCGAGCCTGGTGGCGCTTCGAAATCTCTCGTCGAGGTCGTGACGGCGGTGGCGGCCTGTGCTCGGCGAATCGCAGTGACCGACTCTCTCGACCAAGGCGCGCTCGCCTGGGAACGAGCGCGTGGGTCACGTCTTCTCGAGCCCGCGCTCGTCGAGCTGACGAATCCAGCGCAAGCGATCCCGGGGTGCGCGGCCGATCTCTCGGTAGAGTTCACCAGGCGCTTTCCCCGAGGCGCGATCATCGACGAAAACCGGCGCGGCCTGCCGCAAAAGCGCTATCCGATGACCCCTGTCCAGGTGCGCCGGCTCCTTTCGGACGTCTTTCGCAAATCCATTGGCCTGTCGCCAAATCGATGTTCGATTCCCGGAATCGATTTGACGGTCTACTGTCCCAGGGGGGAGCCCGAGTTGCTGTTCGTCGTCCATTCCGATGAACCCGCGGCCGAGCGGGCACAATGGCGGCGATTGGTCGACAGCGCGACCCTACGCCACTCCCTGTCGCAAGAGGAGAAATGAGCCCGAAGCAACGCCAAGATCGGCAAGAACTGTTATCGAGATTCCCCGCCGCTTTCTTCAGCAACAAGCCGTGGCTCCTCGCCGGATTGGTCGCGGTGGCCTGGCTTGTCTTCGTCCATCGTCACGTCCGTACGCCATGGCTCTGGGGTATCGATCCCTATACGCGCCTTTACCATATCGACCAGACCCTCATCGTGGTCAAGGGCAATGCCTGGTTGCCCCTGTTGCAGCTCGTCCTGCAAGGGGTTCACTTTTTTTCAGACACCTTTTTGGCCTACAAGCTGACGATGTCGTTGCTGTCGGCGACGGGCATCTTCTTCTTTTTTTGGGTCATGGCTCGCTGGTTGGGCCTGGCCGTGGCCTTAGGGGCGTCGAGCTTCTTCTTCGTCAGTGGCCTTTGGAATCTCGTCGCCACATCCCTTTACATGGAGCCACTGCTCCTGCTTTTCGTCAGCGCGGCGTTTCTTTTCCACGGTCGGCCAGGTGGACACAATCGCGTGGCCTCCAGCTTGTGCTTGCTCAGCGCGACCTTCTGCCGTCCGGAGATGCTCATGGCCTCTCCCCTGCTGGTGGCCGGTCACTACTTTCACTACCGGCGATGGTCCCGAACCGCCATTTTTGCCGCGCACTTTGTTCCCGTGGCGATCTTCTACGTGGCGATGAGACTGGCGTTGCCCCACTTCGACGCCGGAGGAACGAGCCAGGGGCTGCCGCTGCTGCGTCGCTTCTCGGAGCTCGCCGACGCCATCGCTTACAGTCCGGTGACCACTGCGGCCGCGGTTCTTGGTCTTCTGGGGGCTGTCTTCGTTTTTCAGCGCGATGTCTGGTTGTCCAAAGGCCAGAAAAAAACCCTGGGCCTGATGGCTCTTGGGCTGCCGCTGTACCTGGTCGTATTCAGTTTCGGCCTGCCAGCCGACTACTCGTTTCGGCCCAGGTTTTCTCTACAGTTCGTCCTACCTTTATTCGTACTCGCGGCCTTTTGCCTGGAGAGCCTGCGTCGTCAGAACCCCAGAATTCTGACCCCTGTTTGCGCACTGGTTCTGGTTACAGCTGGGATCCTGGCCTATCGGGGTCACAGGGAACAGCCACCACCGGCGCACTGGGCCGTGACCTCCATTCTCGAAGCCAGGCAGCGCCTGGGTTTTCCCGAGGACGCCGTCTTCGCGCTCTGCCGGCCCGACCCCCGCCACACTCGGGAGGACCCCCGACGTCATATCGATCAGGTTGCCTTGCTGGGCGCGACTTTGCGTCTTTCCGGATTCTCCGTGAGCGAGACGAAGTGCCTGGACGACAGCCCCCGTGGGGAACGCGAGGGCTCACCCATGCCCGTGTTGCGCGTATGGCGCCCGGACTTGATCGAAGAGAATTATGAACACGACTACACTCGCGGATGCCGTTTTCAGTACGAGCTTCGGCATCGCCGCCGAGTCGAAGCGAAGCTTTGCTTTTAGAAGATCTCGTGGTCCGGCAAATAGATGATGTCCGGATTGCCACTATTGCAAGTCGGCGAGGAGAAGCACTTGGCCGAGAACCAGTCGTGGCGGTTTGCGAGCATCTTGCGCCACAAAAAGTGATCGACGCCTGCCGCGTTGAAAGGAGGGATACTGAAGCCCACTCCATTGCCGCGGAACTGCACCGCGCCGTTGCCGTCGACGTAGAGACACGCGGCCGCGCCATGGGCATTGAACACCACCGCGTCGCAGCGATTTCTGAAACGTTCGGGATCCGTGTCCATGGGGTTGTGGGTCTGGACACTGCCCACCTCGCAGTGGTCGTTGTCGCCCAATCTGCGGGAGGCGTACGTGCGGGTCAAAAGGAGCATGGTTCGATCCTGGTTCAAGACGAAGCGTCGACGCAGTGACAAGGGCTCGGCGAGACCATCGGTCTCCTTGATGCCATAGGTGCCGCTGACCGGAGGATCGAAAGGGATCGAAATGAAGGGGTTGCGCAGCTTGGTCTCGGCCGGGAAGGGCTTGCCATGAGGGAGCTTCTCGGCCGCGGCTTTGAAGTAGATCGAATCTGAGGCTTTGTTGGGGCACCTGAAGCCGTTCGCCAGGGAGTTGTGCACGTAGTACTCGAAAGAGATGCTGTTTCCCGGCGTGTTGTCGGAGAACAGCAACCTGACCTCGGTGCGTGTCAGGCCGTTCGAGCCAGGATTGGGGCGCGCGATGAGGTTGGTGCCATTCGCGCCGTCGCAGAGCTTCCACTGCCCGCTCGGCGCCGCGACTCGAGTCGTGAGGCACTGGAAACGGGCACCTGGCGATTGGGGCTTGGCAAAGGATATCTCCACGTCTTTGGCCGCCGCGGCCTTGCCGGACTCGGGGAACGAACCCACGATGATGGGGCGCTCATCGTAGCCGATGTCCGTTGTATCTTCTGAATTGGTTTCAGTCTCGCTGTCCGTTTGTCCGGTCGTGTTCGAGGAACCGCCGCCGCCCTCCACCATGGCCGAGCAACCGAGGGACAACAAAATAGACAAAAAGGACAACATGTAGAATCTTCCCACCGCAGCCTCCTTATGGCAAATGAACCTTCCCCAAACATATGGTTCACATTTCTTTTCGTGCAAGTCCTGGCTGTCCCCGCCCAGAAAGCCTGTTTTGAATAACAAAGCAGAAAGGAGCCTGGGACGGTCCTATGATTTTTCACTTACCAAGAGCTGGATGAAGAGCGCCCTGAGCGTGCACGACGAGTGGGAGCCACTCCACATGGCACAACTTGAGACTGTCTGTTCATGCCTTCTTCGGGCAAAATCAAAGGAAAATCGAACAGCCCCCTTGTGGCATGATGTCTGCATTAAAGCTGGAGCAACAACCTGAGGCGGGTTCTGCCGAATCGAGTCACGAGCCGAGCTGGAACTGTGAAAGGAAGGCAACAATGATGAATCTTAAGAGAGTCCTGTTTTGGGGATGCGTCCTGTTGGGGATGCTGGTGGCGACCGCTTGCGGCGATGATACGCCTAACGAACCGACATCCACGGACCCGCCCGATGTCTCGGCGTTGACGTTCCGAGTCGTGAATGAGGCGGATCATGTCCGCTACGTCGCCGAGAATGGGTTGACTGGCACAGTGAGCATTCTCTTCGAGCGTCGAGAAGATGATGGAAGATGGTCAAATGTGAATTTTGACGTCGATGAGACGATGTGCTCTCCGCTGTGCTCCTCGTTGGAAAACGGGGATCTCTGCGTGGACTGCGCCGCTCCGGCATCCACCGTGGCGAAGCTCGAGCCAGGCGCCTTCGCCCTCTTCGATTGGGACGGCCTCGAAGATGTCCCCAGTGTGGTGAATTCCTGCTTATGCCATGATCAGCTCGCGCCGCGAGCTGGCACTTACCGGATGACCGTGTGCTCGAGTGCGCAGTACGACAGCCAAGCTCAGGACGGCGAGGCGTCTGGCGTTTCGCTTCCAGGGACACTCGAAGGTGAGCCCGAGTGCGTTGATCGTACATTCGAGCTGCCGAGCTCAGAGGAAGAAATCGTCATAGAGCTTTGATAGGCCTAAGAGGCAGGCGGTTTTTCGCGCGCACCCTCAAAACGGCGCTATTGTTTCGTCGATGACGCCTTTTTCTCTCGGGCTTCGAGCAAGAATCGCCATTGCCCTGGCCGTGGTGCTCGGAGCGTTCATCTTCGTGACCGAAGTTTCGATATCGCAGGTGCTCAGCTTGAGCCTGGGCAGCGCCGCGGCGCAACCTTTGGTCCGCGATGCGCTCGTCAATGCTCGGCGGCTTGTCATGTTCTATCTGTCGCTCGGCGCTTCGGTGACGCTGGCCATCGGGACTTGGCTGCTGTGGCGTCTCGCGGTGCAGCCGTTGCAGCGCATCACTCGAGCCGTGGAGAGCGTCGCCTCTGGTGATTTGAAGGTGCGAGCCCCTGCCCAAGGCGCCCTCGAGCTCCTCGAGCTCGGCGCGGCGTTCAATCGCATGGCCGAGACCCTGCTGCGGCAACGAGAAGAGATCGAACAGCGCATCGTTCAGCTGGAGCGCTCACGGGCTGAGCTCTCCATGGCCCAGGACAGGCTCATCCGCGCTGCCAAGCTGGCCTCGGTGGGTACCTTGGCAGCGGGCGTTGCTCACGAGATCGGCAATCCTCTCGCCGGGTTGCTCGGCCTTGTGGCCGCGCTCGAGCACGAGAAGGACGAAGACAAAACTCGAAGATACAGAGAGCTCATGGGCGCCGAGTTGCGGCGCATCGACACTGCCATCTCGGGTCTGCTCGCCTATGCCCGCCCGTCGCCAGAGAGCGACGAGCCGCATCCCTCATGCGCGGTGGAGGAGGTGCTCGAGCATGTGCGAACCTTGCTCAGCACCCAAAAAGACTTTGCACAGGTTCGAGTGGAGGTCACAGGCGATCGCGAGCTGCACCCGGTCGCCATGTCTCGGGACGAGCTGACGCAGCTCCTTGTCAATCTGCTGCTCAACTCAGCGCAAGCCATGGAGGGCAGGGGGCGCATCCAGATCTCCATCGAACCCACTGAGTCGGCGGTGCGCTTGTCGGTGGCGGACGACGGGCCGGGGATCTCCGAGCAGGACGCCTCGAATCTCTTTGTTCCCTTCTTTACCACAAAGCTGTTTGGCAAGGGTTCGGGTTTGGGGCTTGCCATTTGCCATGACATCTGCGAGCGCTGCGGCGGCGAGCTCTCCTACGATGCGGGCTATGGGAAAGGAGCGCGGTTCGTCGCCACGTTGCCTGCACCGATGTTGCCACCGGCCGAGCACCCGGTATAGATTATCTTAAAGTCGTCGACTTACGAAATCGAGGTTATCTGTGACGATACCGGCTCTCATTGTGATCAACCTACTTATTGGCGCATCGGTGGCGTTCTGTGCCCGCATCCAGATCCGAACGTCGCAGCGTCCCATGTTCAGTAGCCGGTACTTTACGGCGTTGATGATCCTCGAGGCGTCGATCGTCGTTCCCATCGGCTGGTACTTCTATGCGTTTTATCCAGACTGGTCGTGGATGTATCTCGTCAACACTTCGACCTCGGGGATAGGGATCTCCGTCATGGCCATCGCGATGTATCCACTGGCCGCGTGCATGGGATATCTCATCGGGTACTACTCGGCTCGAGGCAGCAGTGACTGGGTGACCCTCGTGTTCATGGTGTTCCTGCTCCTCGGCTTGGTCGGTTTGTTCGGAGTCGCCGCAGACCAGGTTTTTTGGATAGGCACGTACGATCAATTCCACCGCGATGTGAGCCTCAAGGGATTTGCCTCTACCTCTCTTTTGTCGTCGACGCTGCTTTCGCTCAGTGGGCTTGGCGTCTGCTGGGGATACATGCTGTATCGATTTGTTCAGGAGGGACGTTTGTCCCTCCGGTCCTTCTGAAGCGGCGAGCCCGTTTTTTGTAGCGCGAGGAACCCATGGCAGACAGTCTCAAAGAGCTGGCCGCAGCGACGAACGCCCGATTGACCGAATTCTTCGATGCCTGGGCGAAAGAGCCCCTCGAATCGATCTTCACCACGCAGCTTCACGGTCCGCTCTTCGACGAAGTGCGTTCCCTGACACTGCGAGGCGGGAAAAGGGTGCGCTCGGCTTTGCTCATTCACGGCGGCGGCCTGTTCGTCCCAGCACCGGAGCAGCGCAAGGCGGTGATGGACGCGGCTTGTGCCCTGGAATTGCTGCAGACGCACTTTCTCATTCACGACGATGTCATGGACGGCGATGACTCGAGGCGCGGCGGACCTGCGGTGCACACTGCGCTTGCTCGGCGCTTTGGCAGCGCTCGAATGGGTGAGAGCCTGGGCATCTTGGCCGGCGACCTCGCCGTTTCTTTCGTGCAGTGGATCGTGGCGCGACTCGAGGTGGAAGAGTCGATTCGTCAGTCCGTGGCGCAGCTCTTTGCCTCCATGCAGGTCGATGTCATCTACGGACAGATGCTCGATGTCATCGGCCACCTCTGCCCCGAGGACGTGGCCCTACACAAGACCGCGAGCTACACTGCTGTCGGCCCATTGTGTCTGGGAGCTACCCTTTGCGGAGCCAAAAAATCTGAAGTGGAGCAGTTGGCCGGCCTCGGTCGCGATCTCGGAATCGCGTTTCAACTGCAAGACGACCTCATCGGCGCGTTTGGCGATCCCAGCGTGACCGGCAAGCCAGTGGGCTCGGACCTGCGCAGCGGCAAACAGACGTTTCTCATCATCGAGGCGCTCAGAGAAGCTGACGCCGTGCGCAGGCGCGAGATTGAAGCCGTGCTGGGGCGCCAAGACGAGGTCACCGAGGACGAGATTCGAAAGGCGCTCGAAGTGGTGCGGTCCAGCGGTGCGGTCGAGAGTGTTTCGAGGCGCATCGAAGAGCTCGTCCGGTCCTTTTGCGATGGCCTGGCAAACAAGGGATACCGACCAGAGGCGGTCGCGCATCTCGTGGCGCTGGCGAGGTTCATCGCCGCGCGGAGCGCATGACTGGCACTGCCCACGGCAAGGTGATCGTGCTCGGGGAGCACGCGGTGGTTCACGGCGAACCGGCGCTCGCGGCTGCGATTGCCGCGAGGGTAACCCTTGAGCTCGAGCTGCAAGCTGGCCCCGGTTGTCTCGAGCTTACGAACGTCGCGCTTCGGGCTCGCGTCGATGACGGTTCGCGTCTGGGAGAGGCGCTCTTACGCCTCGTCGAGTCTCTGGGTGTTCCAAGAGAAGGTTGGGCGCTGCGCGGCAGCTGCTTTGTACCCCTTGGAGGTGGACTCGGCTCTTCGGCGGCCATTGCGGCGGCGTCGGTTCGGGCTCTGTGCAGCGCTCATGGGCTCGTGCGGTCGCAACAGGAGATGTTCGACGCGGTGCAGGCGAGCGAGGCGGTGTTTCACGGCACGCCCTCGGGAATCGATGCGGCTGTTGCCTTGCGAGGCGGGGCACTGCGCTTCACGAAGGCCAGCGGCGTCACTCCGCTCGAGGTCCGTTTGCCTCGCCTCGTCGTCGTGTACAGCGGTCAGCCCAAGGACACGAAGATCGCGGTGGAGCGATTCACACAGGCGCTCGCCGACCGGGGTGACCTGGCGCGCGCACGACTGCGCCGCATTGGCGAGCTCGTCGACATCGGGATCGAGGCCCTTGCACGGGACGACCTTTCGGCCCTCGGCGAGGCCATGAACGAAAACCACGAGCACCTGTGCTGGTTCGGGGTGAGCACCGCAGCCCTCGATCGCATCTGCGAGGGAGCTAGGAAGAGCGGTGCTCTGGGCGCCAAGCTCACTGGAGCCGGCGGCGGCGGATCGGCCATTGTCCTGACGAAGCCGGGCGACGATGCGCCGGTCGTGGCGCTGCGCGGAGCTGGTTTTCAGGTGGTCGCCTCATGAAGAGCGCAGCGGCCATGGTGAGCTGCCCTGGAAAGCTCCTCCTGTGTGGCGAGTACGCGGTGCTCAGCGGTGCTCCAGCTGTGGTCGCGGCCGTGGACCGTCGGGCGAGCGCACGTCTGCTGCGAAGGGGGAAAACGATATCCTCTCCAGTGCTGGACGCCGTGCGTCAAGAGGTTCTGCGCTACGGTCTCGAGACTCGTGGCGAGCGTTGGTCTTTGCCGCCGGTGTCGGTGGACACCAGCGCGTTTCGGCGCAAAGGGCGCAAGCTCGGGCTCGGCTCGTCGGCAGCGGCTGCCGTGGCGGCGTGCGGCGCGTGGCTCGCGAGCCAGGGCGAGCGCCTGGATCAGAACCTCGACGTCGTGGCCCGTCTGTCCCATGCGGGACATCGGCTGGCCCAGGGCGGCCGGGGCTCAGGCGTGGACGTGGCAGCCAGCGTCCATGGCGGCGTGTTGCGGTTTCAGAAGGGCGAGCCGGTCGCATCCGTAGACTTGCCGATTCTCTTCCTCGCGGTGGTGGATACTGGAGCGAGTGCCTCTACCTCGCAGCTTCTCTCTGCCGTGGAGGAGCTCCGACGCCATGCCCCGGCTCTTCACGAGGAGCACATGCAAGGCCTGGTGCGAAGCGCGTCGGAATTTGTGGAGGCGCTTGCGGCGCAGGACCCTGCCGCGGCGATCCAGCTCGCCGACGACTATGGGCGCAGGATGGCAGCCTTGGGCGAATCCTGCGGCTGTTCCATCGTGACACCGATCCTCCACTTAATAGCGAGCGCGGCGCGGGCGGCAGGTGGGGCTGCCAAACCTTCGGGAGCGGGCGGCGGAGACTTGGCTGTTGCCTTTTTTTCGCAGGCAGCGCAGCAGGAAAAGTTTTTGCGAGAGTGCAAGAGCCACGCCCTGACTTCGGTGCGCTTGCAGATCGGAGCGCAGGGGCTGCGCGAAGAATCCGCAGCGACTTTTGAGTCGATTGTGATAGGAAACGTGCCATGAAGCGAATTCTCGTGGTCGATGACGAAGAATCCCTGCGGGTGTCTCTCGGCGCCCTGCTGGGTCAACGAGGATATCATGTGGAATGCAGCGCAACGGCGGAGGATGCCCTCGCCCTTCTTTCAGTGCCGCCGGGATTCGCCAGGCATGGACGGTGTGGAGTTGTCCCGCCGCATCGCGCAGCAGGGCATTCCCACCACTGTGATCGCCATGTCGGCCTATGGTTCGGTGGATAGCGCCATCGAGGCCATGAAGGCCGGCGCGTACGACTACATTACCAAGCCGTTCAAACCCGACGAGGTCGTGCTCGCCCTCGCCAAGGCCGAAGAACGGGAGAACCTGCGGCGGGAGAACGCGCGGCTGCGAGCCGAGATGGTGAGTCGCCACGATTTCAAAGGCATCATCGCTCGATCGCGCGCCATGGACGCAGTGTTTCGGCTCATCTCCAAGGTGGCGGAGTACCGCTCCACGGTGCTCATCACTGGCGAGAGCGGGACAGGCAAGGAGCTCGTAGCGCAGGCCATTCACAGGGCCTCTCCGTGGCGTGACGGGCCCTTCGTGGCGGTCAATTGCGGCGCCATCCCAGAAACCCTCATCGAGTCCGAGCTGTTCGGACACAAGCGCGGAGCGTTCACCGACGCCCATGCCGACAAACCCGGTCTGTTTGCCGAAGCAGAGGGTGGCACTCTCCTCCTCGACGAAATCGGCGAGCTGCCGCTCTCTTTGCAGGTCAAGCTCCTGCGCACGCTCCAGGAGGGTACGGTGCGCCGCCTGGGTGACACCAAGGACATGCACATCGCCGTGCGGATCGTGGCTGCGACCGTGCGCAATCTCGAGGTAGAGGTGCGCGCCGGACGGTTTCGAGAAGATCTCTTTTACCGGCTCAACGTGCTGCCCGTCCACCTACCGTCGTTGCGAGATAGGCCAGAGGACATTCCCCTGCTCACCCACCACTTCATCGAACGGTGCAACGCCCGGCTCGGCACCAAGATCCAAGGCCTCACCCATCAGGCCGAGAAACTCCTCATCTCCTATGCCTGGCCCGGGAACGTGCGAGAGCTCGAGAACACCATCGAGCGGGCCATGGTGCTCGCCGAGGG
>JALOQD010000137.1 GCA_025453525.1 Myxococcota bacterium | reverse complement strand
ACCTCGGCGACGTCTGCGATACCGACGACGACGGGGACACCGTGCTCGACGTCATCGACAACTGCCCGCGCGATCCCAACGATAACCAGGCTGACAACGATGTGGACAACGTCGGCGACGTCTGCGATACCGACGACGACGGGGACGGCGTGCGCGACGTCATCGACAACTGCCCGCGCGATCCCAACGACAACCAGGCTGACCTCGATGCGGACGACCTCGGCGACGTCTGCGATACCGACGACGACGGGGACGGCGTGCGCGACGTCATCGACAACTGCCCGCGCGATCCCAACGATAACCAGGCTGACAACGATGGGGACGACCTCGGCGACGTCTGCGATACCGACGACGACGGGGACACCGTGCTCGACGTCATCGACAACTGCCCGCGCGATCCCAACGCTAACCAGGCTGACCTCGATTTGGACAACGTCGGCGACGTCTGCGATACCGAAGACGACGGGGACGGTGTGCTCGACGTCATCGACAACTGCCCGGCCGTTGCCAACAACAACCAGGCCGATACGGATAGTGACGGCATTGGCGATGCTTGTGATGTGCCGGTAGGGCCTGTGTGTGGCGATGGCGTCGTGGCGAACGCCGAGGCTTGCGACGACGGAAACGAATACAGCGGCGACGGCTGCTCGAGCAGCTGCACGGTCGAACCCGGCTATACCTGCACTGGTGAACCCTCGATGTGTATCTAACGGCAGGTAGATCCCAGCGCGACCCCTATGGGTCGTCAAAGGTCTGACCAAGGTGTCATGATCTGCCATTTGATTCCTGAGAAGCTTGCCGATGCGGTGAGCTCGCTTCAACTCGGAGACCGTCGCCTCGATGCCGGAGCGGATAGCGTATCGCCTCCACCATTCGTTGTGGCGTTGGGCCGCGAGCACTGTGTCTCGTGCGATGAGGTGCGCGCCGATTTCCACGTGATAGCTGCCCTCCTTGCCGCTGTTCGGCGGCCTGAGGGCTTTTGGCGCGGAGTGTAACGAACTTGGCGGTTCGTTCTCCAATCTAGTCATGGCAGTGAGAGACTGTCCATATTGACAAAGGAGAACACCATGTCCCTACTGCGTACCGTTGAACCCAAGAACGCCACCGGCGCCGTGGCCGCTATCTACGAGCAACTCCAAAAACAGATGGGCATGGTCCCCAATGGCCTGAGAATCTTCAGCGCGAGTCCCTATCGGCTCGAAGCTCAGGCCAAGGAACTCGGCTACTACATGCGGCATCCAACACTGGGTTCGCAGCTGACGGCAGCCATCCGCTACACCGTGGCAGCTATGCACGGTTGCGACTATTGCGCTGTGGTCAACGGCGGCATGCTCCGCCAGGCCGGTTGGCCAGCCGAGGTGGTCGAGGGACTCGTCGGCGAGCCGGCCGCTGCAAGGCTCGAGCCCAAGGACAAGGCCATGTTCCTTCTGGTGCTCAAGGCGCTGCGCACCCCGGCCCAAGTCAGTCAGAGCGATGTCGATGAGCTGCGCAACCTCGGTTGGAACGATGGAGACATCTTCGATGCCGTGGCCCACGGCGCCATGAGCGTGGCTTTCGACAACATTTTGAATGCGTTCAAGGTCACGGCAGAGGGGCGTTGAAGCGGGGTAGGGGACGTTACTTCTTCGTGAAGTTGAGCATGCCGCCGGCGAGGAGGATCTGTCGTTGGCGCTCGGACAGCTCGTAGCGGCAGGTCACTTGGCCGACGTTCGCGATATCCAGCACCATGGGCTTGCCGGCTTCGAGAGCGGCGCGGGCGCCCTTGACGCTGATGCTGGCGCCTTGCGGCACGCGGTCGTAGTCGGCGGCGTTTTCGAACAAGAGGGGCAGGATGCCGAAGTTCACCAGGTTCGCCGCGTGGATGCGCTCAAAGGAGCGGGCCACCACCGCCTTGACGCCTAGGTACATGGGGCACATGGCCGCGTGCTCGCGGCTCGAGCCTTGTCCGTAGGATTCGCCGGCGACGATGACGTTGTGCTGGCCCTTGGCTTTGTTCTCGAGGCAGCGCGAGGAGAAGGTGCCGTCTACGTTCTCGAAAACATACTTGGCATAGGTCGGGACGTTGGACCGGTATTTGAGCCTGGCGCCAGCGGGCATGATGTGGTCGGTGGTGATCTTGTCGCCGACCTTGATGGTGAGCTGGCCCTCGAGGCTCGCGGGCATGGGCTCGTTGCGCGGCGGCTCGCCGATGTTGGGACCACGGGCGATTTCGGTGCTCCTCGCCTGCTGCGAGGGGAAGATGAACATCGAGTCGTCGATGGTGAACTCGGCCGGTTCCTCAATCTGCGGGCAGGGGATGTCCGTGGCGCGCGGCTCGGTGAATTTTCCGGTGATGGCCGCGATGGCCGCGACCTCGGGGCTCACGAGGTACACCTGGGCGTCCTTGGTTCCGCTGCGAGCCTCGAAGTTGCGGTTGGAGGTGCGCAGGGACACGCCGGCGCTCGTGGGGCTGAAGTGATTGCCAATGCAGAACCCGCAGGCGCTCTCGAGGAGGCGCGCACCGCTATCGAGCATGACCGACAGAGCGCCTTCGTGAGAGAGCATTTGCAAGACCTGGCGAGAGCCTGGTGCAATGCCGAGGCTGACGTTCGGGTGCACGGTGCGGCCCTTGAGGATCGCCGCCGTGGTGCGCAAGTCCTTGAGCGACGAGTTGGTGCATGAACCGATGCAGATCTGATCGACTTTCATGCCAGCCAGCTCGGAGATGGGCTTGATGTTGCCCGGGCTATGCGGGCAGGCAGCCAACGGCACGATTGTGCCGAGGTTGACCTCGATGACGCGCTCGTACTTGGCTCCTGGGTCGGCCTTGAGCTCCACCCAGTCTTGGCCGCGGCGTTGCGCCTTGAGGAACTGCGCAGTGACCTCGTCGGACGGGAACACCGAGGTGGTGACGCCCATCTCGGCGCCCATGTTGGTGATGGTGGCGCGCTCTGGCACAGACAGGGTCAGGGCGCCCGGGCCGCCGTATTCGAGGACCACGCCCACATTGCCCTTGGTGGTGAGCAGGCTGAGCATGTGGAGGACCACGTCTTTCGCCGTGACCCAAGGGCCGAGCTTGCCAGTGAGGTTGACGAGGATGACCTTGGGGGCCGCAAGGTAGAAGTTGCCGCCGCCCATGGCCACGGCGACGTCGAGGCCGCCGGCGCCAATGGCGATTTGACCGACGCCGCCGCCCGTGGTCGTGTGGCTATCGCTGCCCAGCAGGGTGGTGCCGGGCTTGCCGAACCGCTCGAGGTGCACCTGATGGCAGATGCCGTTGCCCGGCCGGGAAAACACCAGGCCATAGTGCGCCGCGATGCACTGCAAGTAGCGGTGGTCGTCGGCGTTTTCGAACCCGACCTGAACCGTGTTGTGGTCTACGTAAGAGACCGATAGGTCCGTCTGGATGGACGGCAAGCCCATGGCCTCGAACTGCAGGTAAGCCATGGTGCCTGTGGCGTCCTGCGTCAGAGTCTGGTCGATGCGGATGCCGATCTCCTTGCCTGGGACGTATTCGCCCTCCCGAAGGTGGGACTTGAGGATTTTCTCTACGATGTTGTGACTCATTCCTGTGTCTCCTCGAGGTGATGGTGAAGCATCCTTCCTTTATCACAGAGGACGGTAAGGTAAACCCCCACGCGGTTGGCTCGATGGTTCGTCCTGCGTCAGGCGCGGGTCACCCAATCCCGAATAAACCCAGCCTGTCGCGCTGTTTCCTTCTCGCTCTCGGCGAGGCCGAGCTTTTCTGCCTTGCTGCCCACGAGCGGGACGCGCACTTCCATTTCAATTTCGAAAGTGGCATCGGTCGCGTTTCCCTTGGGCCGGAACTCGACCCGGCCGGACAAGAAGAACTTGTCGGCTCCGCGGCTGGGAGTGACCTTCCAGGAGAGCACCTTCTTGACGAGGTCGAGCCGCGAATCGTCGGTGTAGGTCTCGACGTCGTCTTTGCGCAAGAAGCTCGGGAGACGGGACTTCTCCGAGATGCGCGCCTGCCAAGTGATCTCTTTGTCCGTGGCGTTCCAGCGCACGATGTCGACGGATAGAGCGCCGCCGGATTTCTGTTTCTGAATGTAGAACTCCTTGTTTGCGTACGTCGTGGCCAGCTTGTCCCAGGAGACGGGGAAGGAATGCTCGTAGCGGACTTTCATGGACAGCTCCTTTAAAAAGACGCCGATGGTCTCGGCACTGCTTAAGGCGCAGGCGCGAACAGGTCGACGCGTCGCCTGTCCGTCGATGCGGGTCTCGCCCGGCGCCTCGCCCATTCCCGCAGGTTTTTGATTTCCTCTTCATAGGTTTCGTACAGGGGCACAGTGTCGCGAATGGCCCGCAGCAGATCGTCGCCGCTCAAGGGCCTTGCCTTGGCGTAGGCGTTATACAAGCCGGCGATGATCACCTGTTCGAGCTCGCTACCGGTGAGCTTGTCGGAGCGCTTGGCCAGCTCTTCGAGGTCGAATTGCTTGGGGTCTCTGCCGCGCAGCCGCAAGTGCAGCTCGAGGATCGCGGCGCGTTCGTGGATGTCTGGAAGATCGACAAAGAAAATCTCGTCGAAACGCCCCTTGCGAGGCAGCTCAGGAGGCAGGCCTGCCACGCGGTTGGCCGTGGCCACGACGAACACCTCTGCGCTCTTCTCCTGGAGCCAAGTCACCATGGAGCCGAGGAGTCGCGCCCCGACCCCAGCTTCGTCCTTGGAAAAACCTTTCTCGATTTCATCGATCCACAGCACGCAGGGCGCCATGGCCTCGGCCGTGCGCAAGGCGCCGCGCAGGGCAGCTTCTGGATGCGCAGTTCCGAACACCGCGGAGAGATCGAGGCGCACCAGAGGCAGCTTCCAGTATCCGGCCACTGCCTTGGCCATGAGGGATTTGCCGCACCCCTGTACGCCCATGAGGAGCAGACCGCGCGGGGCAGGCAGCCCGAAACCGCGTGCCTCATCCAGGAAGGCGTCCTGTCTCGAGGCCAGCCAGTCCTTGAGGCGGTCCATCCCCCCGACGCGATCCATACCCAGCTCGACCTTTGTGGCCTCGAGCACAGCCGAGCGGCGAATGGCGCGCTTTTTGTCCTCGTGCACGCTCGCCACGGCCGACGCCGTATCCTCTGGCCAGCCGAGTGCCGCCTTGCGCAGCGCACGCGTGGCCTCGTCGAGGGTCATGCCTTGGGCCGCTCGGACGAGCGCCGCGGAGTCGTCCTCGCTAAAGAGCACGCCTGTCTCTACACAGACCTCGCGCAGGGCGGTCAGTAGGTCGGCTTTATTGGGAAATGGCAGGCTGAGCAAAGCGCACAGCCGCTCCAGCTCGGGCGGGATATCGAACGCCGTCCCTACGGCGATCATGGCGCCCCGCTCGCCATTGGCCGCACCGATATCTGCAAGGAATCGTGCGATGTCGCCCTGGCTCAGCCTACGGCTCAGGTCGTCCAGCAAGACGACGGTGCCGCGTTGCCACTGCGCCGAGCTCAGCGTCGTTCCCGCAACGTGCTGCAGCGGCTCGCGCGGTCGAGCCAGGGAGAGTCCCAGGGCGGTGCACACGCGCTGCACGAGGGCCACGGCGCGGTCTTCCTCCTGCGTCTCGAGAAAGATCAGGGTGTAACCGGCGCGCAGGTGAAGCGACAACTCTTGCTCTATGGCGTCCATCGGCACTGTCCCCTTGCTTCCTGCGCTCGCAGAGCGCGACGAGCCGCGACCGGACCACGATAGCGCTTGCTGGGAAAGATAGCAGGAAGTGAGCTGTCCGACACGATTTCGTGCCGAATCTCAAGAGGTCAGTCCTCGCATTCGCACAGGTCGGCGCAACCTGCTTCCTCTACGGTCGGGCAGCGGAAATGGCTGCCTTCGCATTCGCCCAAGCACTCGTCCGAATCCTGATCGAGCGAGCACTGGTATTTGTCGGCCTCGATCATGCACTCGCAGCATTCGATGGAAGTGTCGTTGCGGTTGCACTTGGCTGCTAGGGTTGAGAGGGACAGGCACAGGACAACCACTTTGACGGTTTTTTTTGTTCGTTTGTTGTTTCGCATGGTGCACTTTCCCAAAAAAACCGGAAAATCGCCCTTTCGCGATGCGGACGCCCTGGTATAGAATCCCGTCCGCCAGCGGGTAGCGGACCTTTGGGTGCAGGAGGCCGCGAGCCCTACGATGCGGCAAACGTTGCGGCAGCGCGAGAAAAAACGCGAGGCGCACATTCCTTATAGAGGAGGAAGCGCGACCCATGGGCTCTTTAAAAAAAATCACCGCTCCTCAGATCACCGGTTACAAGAGCAAAGGTCGCAAGGTGGTGATGATCACCGCCTACGACGCAACCTTTGCCCGTCTCGCCGAGGCAGGCGGCGCTGACATGGTCCTGGTCGGCGACTCCTTGGGCATGGTGGTGCAGGGTCACGACTCCACGCTGCCCGTCACCCTGGATGACGTCATCTATCATTGTCGAGCCGTGTCACGGGGACTGAGTCGGGCTCACCTCGTGGGCGATATGCCGTTTATGTCCTACAAGGTGTCGCGTCAGCAGGCCCTTGAGAACGCAGCGCGACTGGTCCAGGAAGGGCGGGTCGAATCCGTGAAGCTCGAAGGAGGTTTGGACGTGGCCGATCAGGTCGCCGCTCTCACCTCGGCGGGCATCCCTGTGGTGGGGCATGTGGGTCTCTTGCCCCAGTCGGTGCATGCGGTGGGCGGATTCAAGCTCCAAGGGCGCACAGCGGTGGACCGCGTACGCATTCTCGAGGACGCCAAGGCGCTCGTCCAGGCCGGCGCGTTTTGCCTGGTGCTCGAGAGCATCCCCCTAGAGCTCGCGGCGGCGATCACCTCGGAGGTTCCAGTGCCCACGATCGGCATCGGAGCCGGACCTCATTGCGACGGTCAGGTGCTGGTGATTTACGACATGCTGGGTATGAACGAGGGGTTCGAACCGCGGTTTCTCAAGACCTACGCGCCACTGGGTCGCACGATTCGCGAGGCGGTAGCGGCCTATGCCGACGAAGTGCGCGAGGGGGTCTTTCCAGGCCCAGAGCACTCCACCTCCTTGTCCGAGAGCAAGAGCGAAGCCTTGCCCCTTTACGGCGGCGTAGACGTGCCGCGCACCCACTGAAAGGCGCAATCGATGGTGGTCGTTCAGGACATCGCCGGCGTTCGAGACCTCTGCTCCGCGGCTCGGGCCGACGGCAAGCGCGTGGCTGTCGTGCCCACCATGGGCGCCTTGCACGAGGGACATCTGGTGCTCGTGGATCGCGCTCGGTCCAAGGGGCAGTTCGTGGTGGTGACCATCTTCGTCAATCCCACGCAGTTCGGCCCTGGCGAAGACCTTTCTCGCTACCCCCGCGATCTCGAAGGTGACGTGGCCAAGCTGGAGCAACGGGGCGTGGACCTGGTCTTTACCCCCAACGTCGGTGATATGTATCCCAATGGCCACGCCACGACCGTGCACGTATCGGGGCTCACCGAGCACTTGTGCGGTGCCCAAAGGCCGTCTCACTTCGACGGCGTCGCGCTCATCGTGGCCAAGTTGCTCAACATCGTAGGGCCGTCCACCGCGGTGTTCGGTCGCAAGGACTACCAGCAGCTCAGGGTGATTCGCCGCATGGTGCGAGATCTCGACATGCCCATCGAGGTGCTGGGGGTGCCTACGGTCCGCGACGCTGACGGCTTGGCCAAGAGCTCTCGCAACGCCTATCTGGGACCCAAGGAGAGGGAGCGAGCTCTGGCCATCTCCCGCGGGCTGACCGCGGCTCATTATGCCTTCGGAAGTGGCGAGCGTCGCGTCGACGAGTTGCTCGGCGCAGTAGAGGCCTTTGTGAAGGTGTCGGCGGATGCCATAGACTACGTCACGGCTGCGGATCCAGAAACCCTCGAACCCTTGCCGCGGCATGCGATCTGCAGCGAGCGTTTGCTCCTCGCCGTGGCGGCGCGCTTCGCCGGGACTCGGCTGATAGACAACACGGTCATAGGCGAGGACTCGCCTCCTCTGGCCAGGGAGAGCCGTCGATGAGCTCCGAGCATCCCACGTCTCACGCGTTTTCGGAATTAGTGCGGGCGTTCGATGTGCTCAGCCAGGAGCTTCCCCTGTCCGAGCTTGCGGCGATCTTTTTCCCGCCCCTTATGGGGCTCGAGCTCCTCGAGTCCCTGGTCGCGGGCAAGCGCGCCGAAGGAGGCGAGTTTCACCCTGCGCTACCCGAGCCCGATCTGATAGAAGCCCTCGCTGGCGTGAC
Organism: Myxococcota bacterium; assembly: GCA_025453525.1. Classification (GTDB taxonomy): domain Bacteria; phylum Myxococcota_A; class Polyangia; order JAAYKL01; family JAAYKL01; genus JALOQD01. Next base: position 6,232 of record JALOQD010000137.1, on the reverse strand, counting down.
CGATTGGTTGGCTCGCTACTATTTCCGCGCCACGGTGGAGAATGCGCAGGCCGTGCCCACCCAAGGGCCAGTGCTCCTGGTGGGAAACCACAGCGCTGGGCTCATGCCCTTCGATGCGACGTTCGCCATTTCGAAGCTTCATAGCCTGCAAGGGCGACAGCGGGCAGTCTATCCCCTCGTTCACGACTATGCCTACCTGGCAAGGACCGCAGGCAAGACCGCCCACAGGCTCGGAGTGCTGCGCGCCACGAGGGAGAACGCCGAGGCGGTTCTGGAGGCGGGACGCATCTTGCTGGTCTATCCCGGAGGCGACAAAGACGCCTTCCGATCCTTCCGCGATCGCCACAAAATCATCTTGGCCGGACGCAAGGGATTCGTGCGCCTCGCGTTGTCTCAGAAGGCGCCCATCGTGCCGTTGGTGTCCGTGGGGCTACACGAATCCATGATCATTTTGTCGAGCGGAGAAAAGCTCGCACGGTGGATCGGGCTCAAAAAACTGCTGCGCACCGAGGTGATGCCCTTTGGCCTGAGTCTGCCATGGGGGCTCGCGCCGTCCTTCTTCATGTTCCTGCCTCTGCCCTCCAAGGTGGACATGCGCTTTGGCGACCCGATCCTTCTCGAAGGCGAGCCCGAGGACGACGAGGCGGTAGACCGCGGATACGCGCGGGTCCATGCCGTGATGCAGCAGCTCATGGACGAATTGTCCCATGGGCGGAGGCTCTGGGTGGGGCGGCGGTAGGTAGCGTCTCGCTTCTAATCGGGAGCAGGAGAATATTTCCAGCCGGCCCAAGAAGTTGCACGTCGTTGGGCGTATGAGAGTTTCATTGCGTACTTGTGCATTGCCGGTCTCGGATGAGTTGCGGTATGGCTCTTGTGCGGCCCTTGGATGAAAGGGCTGTACGTCTTTTGGGGAGGGCTCGCCCGATGACCACAAAGAAATCAAACGCGACAAGACTTGGTACGTCTATTGCTCGCCAGCCAAATAAGCGCTCAGCGCGCCTAATTTTCCTTGTCCTTGTCGTTGCGGGCGTCGGGGCTTTGGCTTGGTGGTGGGTTGACTCTTCCCCAGAGCGTGCGCGCCATTCGCTGCAGGATGAGGCGAGCGGAGCAGTGGCTTTCGAACCGAGCTCCGCAGTTCCAGCTTTCCCATCCAGCACATCGAAGAACAACGCGGTGACGTTGGCCGATGCGCTGCAGGCTCGCGAGGCTCTGAGCGAGGTGCTCGACGACGAGATCGCCGAGAAGCTCGCGGACGGCGGACCGTGGGAGCTGCGTGACCTGCCGCGCGTGGGTGAGTCCTTGGTGCAGGTCGAGCGGTACATCGATGTGAATGGGTCGCGCCTGTCGCAGGCTGCTTCGTTGGAGGTGCAGCGCAGCTACCTCGAGCTGCAGCGCGTGCACAACGAGCTCCTGTTTGGAAGCGGCATCTTGCCCGAGCCTTCAAAGGAAGGCTTGCGCCGCAAGGCCGAGTATGCGCAGGCGCGGCGTGCTTTGGAAGAGAATAGCAAAGGTTTAAGCGACGTTGAGCGCGCCGAAAAGGGCGCCGCGCTCAAGGAGTCGATGATGAGGACAGGAGAGCCCGCCGGGCAAGAGCGCGACGGGGTTGACACCGGGGAGACGAGATGAGTTTGAAATGGAATTATTCTTTAGCGGTTTGTTCCTTCATAGCGTTGTTCATCGGGATCACTGTGAGTCTCGATGGGTTTGCGGCCGTGGATCTCTCCGGCAAAGAGGTGTTCAAACACACCACGCGAGTGAGCAAGTCGTACAAGGCAAAAATGTACTTTCGCAAGAACGTGTTGGTGGAACTGAAGACCGACACTCCGGCCGGGCAGGCGACGGACCCAGTCATGTTCCTACTGAGCGAGACCGTCGATTCGAGCGGCCGACCCGTGGTGCGCAAGGCTTCTGACGACATGGCGATTGGCGTTGCAGACGCTAGGCTCACCCACACTTCGACAACAGGCGAGTGGATGACGGTCATTGTGGTTGCCTACGACAGCGACTACGTGGGCACCACGAACCTGCTTATCAAGATCGGTTCTGCCGCCGCAGAGACTGTGCCCATTTGGGCAGGTGGCACGGTCTACAAGACCGGCTGGTACTCGGACGACACGTTCACGTTGACCGGCCATTACAACGATTACACGCTCGAGAGCATGTGCGTGGACAAGATCGGAAAGCGACCGGGGAATATTTCGACAACCTGGGATGACTACAACATGACCTGCAACTCGCGTTTCACAAATGCGAGCGGCGTGGTGAAGAACGTGCCTTACCAGGGCAACCAGATCTGCGCACAGGCCGCGCCGTACCACCTCAACAGCGACGGCGAGTCCATCCCCACAGTGTACAATTGGATCAACCCCGCGAACCCCACGTGCCAATATGTGTCAAACGCGACCGACTCGTTTGCCTTGGCTGTGGGCGACTGGGCCAAGATCATGGAGTCGTGCGAATACTCCTGCATCTACCCCCCTTATAGCCGTCCTATTTGCACCCCGTACAACTGCGTCGAGGTGAATCTGCCCCCCAAGGCGATGGCCATGGACGACGACAGCGGAACAGGCCGGCACTTCCGCTTGACCACGGCGGAGTACGGCTCTCCAGAAGGCGTGGTGATCGCCGCGTTATCGCCCTGGGTAACGCAGTACAAGGCGTATTACGACAACCCCGCCGCAGGTGACCTCGACGAAAAGGTCTACGCCGCGCTGGCCGACGATGAATGTAGCCGCAAGTGGCGCGACTACTTCAGCCAGTGGCGGCCCAATGGTGCTTTTGGTGTTTTGCCCACGGACTGCCCTGGAGGCGCCGAGGGATACTTGCTCGCGGACAACGCGTTTAGGCCCTACGTGCGCCTGTACCACGACCACAGCGTGCAGGTTCAAGCCAACGATGACGACCACGATGGGCTGTCCAACGATATCGAGGACGTGCTCGGCACAAGCCCGACCGACAACGACCATGATAACGACGGCATCATCGATGGCCTCGAGGTGTACGGACCGCTGGTGCCGACCGTTTCGCCGAATGCGTCAGATCCGATACCAGATTTACAAATGGGGCGGTTCGTGGGCGCGTATTTTCCGCTACCGCTCTACGGTACGGATCCCAAGGTCAAAGATGTGATCTTCGAGATGGATACTCAGGAGTACGTTCTCAACCCGCCCGAGATTACAACAGGGGTGAGTGAAGGGACCAAAGATGAGCGCATGCGGTCGTTGGAAGCAGCCGGGGAAGCGTTCGACCTGGCCAACATCCATCTCATTTTCGTACTCGATGGACCCAACCGGAACACGGTAATCCCAGACAATACACTGATCTCTTACCCACAGTCGTTCTGGAAGCCCACTGGCAACGGACCGCCGTGGAAATACCCGCTCATCGACATGCAAAGGGTCGATGATCCCGAATGGTGGGCTTTGAACATCGAGCAGCTCGAGCTGGACATCGCACCAACGCACTTTGATCTGTTCTTCTACCCCTTTGTCCGGTACGGCGCTTTCGTGGCCACGGTTTCGGCCGATCGGCGATTGTGTGGGCTGGGCATGGTGACGAAATACAAGAACCCCAGCAATTGGAGAAACTTTCACGGCCTGCCCCTCGGCCGATACATGCTTCTCTCCGCGATCAAGCACGTGTTTGCCGACGCAGATGGCAACCGGCGATCGTGCATGAATGCCTACGACGGGACCAAGCGCCGGATCGGCGGCGCCACGACCCATGAGATCGGGCACACCATGGGTCTTGGCCACAACGGCCCGGGCTGGGGCTTCGATTATCAGTACGCACAGAACCATTGGTCCATCATGAGCTACGGGTTCTCGCTGCCCGTGGAACAGGTGCAGGTGAAGAACGCAGCCGGCGCGTGGACCACTCAGAACATCCGGGCCGACCTCAACGGCGACGGGGTATACAACGAGCTGTTCGACGGCGTGGGCGACTGCGAGGTGACGCCGGGTACCGACGTCTGTCCGCTGGATGGCGTGCGCGACGATCTGCCATTTTTCAACCAGCAGAGTCGGGGTTGGGCGCCGCCCCATTTTTCCATGGGCGCGGCCATGGTCGATATCGACGAGACCAACCTTGTGGAGGCCAATGGGCTGAGCGGAACGGGTTCACGGGTCGTGTTCAAGAGCATCCGTGATTGCTGGACTCAGCCGGATACAAATTTTAGCTACGCGGGAGAGTTGGGGGTGACGTGGGTGGATTGGGATCGCAACCGCGTGAACAACGGAGCGTCATCGAGGACGAACCTCACCCTGGTGAAGCGCCAGGTGATGTTTAGGGCCGGGGGGGACTTCGATGGGGATGGTGTGGCGGAGGATGACGACGGTTTGGCATTCATTGACAGGCAAGGTAATTGCTACCGGAGTTCGAAGTATTCAGATTCTAAAAAGAAGATAGAGGTTTGGGCCAACGCCATTACCGGAGAGAGGTTTTCCGGCTCTGAGGCCCAGTACGAGTCGCTAGGGCCAGCGGTCGCTGCGTTCGGCGAGCTGGAACGGCGTTTGCCCTTGTCCCATGACAGCAGTATTCCTGCGGCCCAGCGACTTCCTACAAAAACTTTCAACAACGAAACCGACTACTTGAAGGAAGCCGACATGTCGCCGTGGAGCTGGGGGGCTGAAGGCTACAGGCAGTCGATGATGGTGGGAGCGATTCCCCTCGAGCAGAATGTCTTTCCCCTCACAACGCCCACGCCGGTTAAGACCACTGCTGATATTCCCTGGGAGGCAGTCGAGTGAAACGCAAACTCGCAATGGCGCTAGGGCTCGCATCGCTGTTCATGTTGGCCCGGGTGCAGGCAGTGGAAAACCCATGGTACTCGTCCTGCGAGCCAACAACCGCCGATCAGAAGGAGTACTGCAACTCGATCGGCTTCGAAGGAGACGTCTGGCCCACGACGTGTCCGCCCACGATTGGCGGGCCTTTTCATTGTTCGCCCAAGTGCGTAGACGGCGTGAGCACCGAGCCCATGAAGTGCTTGGAAGAATATGGCACTCTCGACGGATACCCCAAAGGACAAGTGCTCACAGAACCGTGCTTCGACAAGGCGCCCGGCGAATGCCCCTTCGAGGTCGGTGATCGACGATCAGGACAATTTATACTTCTGGACCGCACGCGGCCGACTGCACAGCGTGGACAAGCGGGGCAAGCTGCGCTGGCGCCTCGACCTCTGCAATCCCGGGCCACTTTACTTCGGCGATGCCTATCCCAAAGAGCTTCCGATGGTCATGGATTACCACGGCACTCTTTACTTCTTCGTCGGAGATGAGCTCTATGGCGTGCGCAGCTCTGACGGCAAGGTGCTACTCCAACGACGCATCATGATCCCAGGCGTGAGACCCGATCCTCGCAGCAGCGACGAAACTCTTTCGATTGCAGAGGGCGAAGTTGTTACCGTCGCTAACTATCAAGAGCACGGCCTGGCTCCTGTACTTGGCGCGGATGGGACGTTGTATGCAGGGTTTCAATTGACTGGTGGCTCATCGGTACGCAGCGGGGCTTGTGGTTATGTTCGGCTGAAACGCAACGGCGAGCTGATGTCGTATCAGTCACATTGGAGCTGCGCTCTTACTGCTTTGGTGGGTGGAAAGCAGGACGCCTTCTTTGGCGTACATGAGGAAAGCGAAAAGCCGGCTGAGCAAAAAGCGTGCGAAATACCTGGGCTGCCTTCGAAATCTTTCGTGACCCGTCACCAGGAAGACAGTTGGAGTAGCGGGGAATCCTTTGGTTTTAGAGAAGGTCAACTGGTTTCGGCTGATGGGAACGTCTACTCGATGGGCTACGGCGTCCTGATGAGATACCGTAATAACCTCTCCTCAAAGTTCCTGACCAGATTATCCGACCAGGACGTGGACCAATCCGAGATCAACGCCTTCAACCGGCCAGTCATGGATCGCGACGGCTACATCTACGTGACCCGCGATCAAGGTTATAACACCGGCGTAGGACTCATCGCTTTAGACCCTGTAAAGATCGAGGCCGAGGTGACAGACCCCAAGGCGTACTTGCTGACCATGCCCAACGCCCCTGGGTATCTGTGGGGCCTGAAGGTGCCGTTTCCCGCGCTCAACGCAACGACGCCTGTGATCACCCATTCAGGCATCTTGTACACAGCACTGGGCGGGAGCCTCTTGGCGTTGCAGCTAAAAGCGGGCGGGGCGCAGCCCACGGTGACTTGGGAGTACATCGCCCCTGGCGGTCTCTACCCCACGACCATGCACGT
>JALOQD010000136.1 GCA_025453525.1 Myxococcota bacterium | reverse complement strand
TGGCTCACGGCGGAACTAGGATCCCACTCGGCGTAACCGAAAGGGCCGAACGTGGTCACTCTCCGCCTAAAGGTGCGCGCGCCCCGGCTCTATCCCGACTTGTTGACAGATAGAAGAACAGGGAGCCGTTGATCTCTCTCCGCTGTTCGCAATAAATGTCATCAGGAGGGTCTTGACCCCTGTTTGTTCGCAATAAATGTCATCAGGAGGGTCTTGACCCCTGTTTTCTTGACCCCTGTTTTTTTTGACCCCTGTTTTTTTGGGGCACATTCTTCGGTTTGGGCACAGGCAGTGCGGCAGCCGTGGTCCGTATGAGTTCGCACAGCCGCTCGCCGTCCTCGATCTCCTCGGCGCCGATCACCATGGACGGCTTCGCGCCCGGGTACGCTTCGCCCTCCACATAGCGTTCCCCGACCAGAGCTCTTCCTGGAGGTGTGATTTTGACGAAGAGCTGGTTGTCGCACACCAGGGCGACGACCTTCTCGTCGCAGTAGAGCGCATACTCTCCGAACATCTTGCGGGCCCGTACGTGGGGCAGGCCCGAGAGCTGGTCGAGCAGATAGTCGATGGTGCTTTGGCTGGTCGTCATCCGTCTTTCCCCGAGGTCCTCGCCTTGTCACGCGGCGCGGGGACCAAGATCGGCAGGAGATCCTTCTCGAGAAGGTAGTGGTAGCTCAAGAGCCTGCCGTCGAGCACAAGCCCGAAGACGCCGTAGGGCGACGGGGACAGCCGCATGACGTCATCTCTGCTGTTCAGCTCGATGATCTGGCTACTGATCCCGGCCTTGGCAGCCGCGGCCACGGCCGTGTTGGCAGCGTCCACGATGTACGGGCATTGATCCGACCGAATGACGGTCAAGCCCTTCCCAAAGGACTTCGCCTTGTCGTCCCACTCACCGGCGAACGATGGCGAAGAATGCTTGCCGAGCTTCTTCACCATCAGGGAGAAGGCCGGCGGCGCCGTATCGACGCACTCGAATCCGTGTTTGTCGAGGACGCGACGACCGGACATCCACACCTTCTCACTGGTCACCATGGCGACGCCCTTGAGCTTCAGCCGTTTGGCATCCGCGACGCAGGCATCGAGTAGCGCGGCGGAGAACCCCTTGCCCTTGCTCTTGCCCACGACCCACAGGCAATGAATGAACAAGTAGCCGTCGGCATGAACCGCACGCCACGCGTGCTCGCCGGGGATGTACTCGATGAAGCCGCGCTCGGGCAGCGCAAGCATCTTGATGCGCATCCCCTCGGCGAAGCGGTCCTTGAGCCAGGCAAGCGTGCGCTGGTAGCCCTCGGACTTCTTCTTGCTCATGAAGCAGAAGAAGCCGGTCTTGTCGACGTTCTCGGCGCCAACATCCATCATCTCGGGGGCGTCGTTCTTGTTCATGAATCACCTCCCACGGAGCCTGCCACCGGCGAAAAGATCCGCAAGAGCCCGCACCTCCTCGCCGTAGCCCACGGTGAGGGTTTCTTCTTCTCGATGTTCGGCGCGTCCTTGCGGCCGAATAGCAGCAGCACCTCGAGGATGGCGAAGTGGTCGCGGGGCAGAGATGCCCAGTTCGTGGCCTTCTTGCCGGTGGTGCCGCCTGGGGTCAGGTACCGGCCGTCGTCGGCCTGATGCCGCAGCATCTGGTCGAGCAGGCGCTCGATGGTGGGGAAGTCACCCGCGCGAACGCTCATGCCGTGGAGAAGACGCAGGATGTTGGGCGGGAACCCAGGTGAGTTGTGCCCCGAGAACACAAAGCCGGACTCCCAGACCGGGAGGCGATCGACGAGCGCGCGGACCCGCGGATCGGCGACGACGGCCTTGCGCGCGCTGCGGACCTCGGCGTCGCCCTCCGGTGTTCCGAGCACGGCGGTCAGGGCAATGAAGCGCGCAAAGGGCTCGTCGCTCGCAAGGAGCGCGGGCCGAGGGTCAGCCGGCAAGAGCGACAACCATGCTTCGCGATTCGACGCCATCGTCCTTCTCCGTGGGCTACTCCTCCATGCGGACCGAGTTGCGGTGCAGCTCGAGAAGACGGCGACGGTCCCGCTCCGGAAGCTTCTCGACGCTGTACTTCAACCCCTCGCGCGACTTCTTGGTGGCGCGCGCATCGAGTGCGTTCTGAAGCCTGGCAATCATCATCGGATCGACGACCGTCATCGGTGGCCTCCCGCCGTGGAGCGCATCAGAAGCTTGATCCCGAGACCAAGGGTGCGCAACCAGGAGAGGCGCGTGGCGCCATAGGCCTGCCGGAAGCGCTCTCCTTCCTTTTCCGCCGAACAACAGACGTCGACCATGCGCCCGGCGGTGTTGGCGCAACAGAGAGTGCAAAAAAGCAAGGATGGAGAGAAGGCCTCGTGTGATACAGCCTGAAAATAAGCGATGAGGCGAACTAAATCTGATTCCTGAGAAGAAAGGGGGGAACGGGTCAGCAGGGGGAACGGGTCAGGCCTCGCCCCGTTGCAATAGCGCCACCATACCCGGCCTCCCCAAGCCCGGTCGGAACGACGAGCTCCTGGCTATGTCACACATGACAAAAAATAAAAAGTTAACGATAAACAATAAAAAAAGCTTGCCAAACATGTTCTCGGTGTCTACCTATGGGAGAAAGGGAGCGGGACATGCCCCGCTCCGACGCAAAGGAGGCGCAACTTCATGAAACGGGATTCGCTGCTCGCGAGATTGGAGAAGGGGCTTCGGGCCCTGTCCGTCGTCGCCCTCGGGCTGATGGCGTTCCAGACCCTGGGCGTCCTGATGTACATCTTCACGGTCTGGCCCGGAATGGAGGATGCGCCCTCGCTCGGGATCACCATCCTGGCGACCGGGGCCGTCGCCGCGGGCCTGATTCGGTCTTGCCTGTGGGTTCGGATCTACTGGACCGGCTCGAAGGTCGCGGCCGTGCTGCGCGGGCACGGGGAATCGCCCGAGTTGCCCGACCGGCTGCTCCCGCTCCTCGGGGCCCTGGCCCGTCTGCTGGTCGCGAGCTGCGCGCTGGACATTGCTCTGCTGCCGGCCATCTTCCTGATGGACTCGTTCTTTCCCTTCTCGGTCTCGGGGGTGGAGCTCGGACTGACTTTGTTGGCGACGCTGTTCATCCCGCAGGCCTTTGGCCTGACCGCGCTGATCCTGGCGTACCTCGCCCGGCAGTACGGGCAGATCGTGCAGGAGCGCTGCCGGATGAAACAGGAGCTGGAGCTCACTATCTGAGGGAGGATGCCATGCCCATCGTCGTCAACCTGGACGTAATGCTCGCCAAGCGCAAGATGAAGCTGAACTCGCTCTCGGAGGCCGTGGGTGTCTCGGCGCAGAACCTGTCGATCCTCAAGACCGGCAAGGCCCGGGCCATCCGCTTCTCCACCTTGGACGCACTCTGCCGCGCCCTCGACTGCAATCCGGGCGACCTGCTGGAATACCGGCCGGAGGACGGGTAGACGGGAGCCAGATCCGATCGGCGACCAATTTATTACGAGAAGAGTCAATTCTGGATCAGCGGGCGGGGATCGACAAGATAGAGGTGCCAAAGACGGTTTTCATCCACCTGTCACGCCCCAAAGACACCCAACCTTGAGAGTGTAACGTCCATGGGACGGCGTCGGGGGAAAGTCCGCTGTCATTGGCCTTTTTTTCCGCACAGAAAGCTCTTTTTCACAGAGACGGCATGTCATTTCCCATCGCTGCCCTGGTATGGAACTTGATTGCTTCTTCATCCTTTGTATTGAGCGTTCGACTCGAACGGATGGCAATGGATGGCTGGGGAATGCCCCACACTGACGAAAGGAACTCCCATGAATCGACGTTTGTTCACAGCGGCGATGGTGACAGGGTGTGCCCTGCTGTTGTGCCTCGGCTGCGAGGTAGGGGAATACCCGGAACCAGATTCCTTCGAGGATGAGGGAGCCGATGCTCGTTTTAGCACGGCCAAAAATTTAGGGGATTCTTTACTGCGTCAGATCGACCTTGCGGCTACTTTGCAAAATACGACTTCCATTTCGTATCCGTTTTGCATTTATACAGTCAGGGTTTCGCAGAATACCCAAACCGAAAACAACGTGCTTTCATGGGCGACAACAGCCATGAACACCTGGATTGCGCCGCTCGCTGGCCAGCCCGGATGGAGAGTCACCCGTGCGCAAGCCTATCGGGTGCAAAGAACGAGTAGTGGCTGTCCGAGGTCACACAACGGTCTGCGTGTGTATACCGTTGAAATCAGTGACATGCAGGGCGCCAATAACCAAATGCCCGGCTTCTTAATGCATATGGGCGGCTGGGGGATCGCTTACCTCGCGTTTCTGCACGAAATGGGGCACGGGATCGGAATGGGCGATGGGTACAGCTACGCAGACGGCAGCCATACCCCGATTGGTCAGCCATCGTCTACGATGAAAGACTGCTGGGATCACAATGGAGTGCTGCAGCCAGACGATATTGACGGCATTCGGTTTCTCTGGGCCAGAATCCGCGGTGCAAGCAATCCGTGCCCGTCTGGATATGTCCTAGGTGGATGTCAGGGGAGTGGTTGTTCGTGGGCTGTCTACTGCGTTCGCGACACGAACCCACCCAAGGATAATTGCCCCAATGACCCGAAAAAGACCGAACCTGGCCTTTGTGGTTGCGGAGTACCAGAAGGCACCTGCGGCACTTGTACCAATAGCAATTCAAACTGCGCCAGTTGGGCTGCTGCTGGGGAATGCACAAAAAATCCAAACTATATGCTGACGAGCTGTTGCGCGGCCTGCAAGACGACAAGCACTGCGTTGGCGGCCAAGGATTTCGTGGGTTATTATGAGCGAACGCCCGTGTTGAACAATTGGCACAAAGTCAACATCACGCTCGTGAACAACGCCTTGAGGTGGAAGAACGCTGATGGTGTCAGCTGGTCGCTCACGTTCGCCAGTGGCGTCTTGAAGGCGGGCTCGGATTGCCCCTATGGCGCACAGACTATCTCGGTGGAGAAAAAGGCAGGAACCAACACGATCACAGGTCTGCGCTTCAACGGGGAACTCTACCTGAGGCGCTAAGGGCCTTTTTGTGCGTTCACAACGAGCGAAATAAGCGGTGCTGCACTGCTGCCGCTTTTTTGCCAACACCAGCGCGTAAGCTCTTTTCCAACCTAGGTCCCATCCCGAAAACGGGAGTTTTCGGCGTCCTTCGGAAAGGCGAGGACTGTTTGAGTTGGATAATTCGATGCCCGAGTTCCGCAGCCTTGGAGAAGAATGCCGAAAACTCTCCCGTTTTCGGGATGGGAACAACCTATTGCTGCGGAGGCACGGTGCTCGGTCTCTGGGCGAGAGGATAGCGATCGACCGCGCCACCGGGGATGGGCTTTTCTTTATCCAGTATGCCGTTCCCGTCCGCATCTTCTGCTTCGAAATTCGCCCACCAATTGCCGACCTTTTCTTTGTCGTTGTCCCATAGGTTTTTGCCGGCTGTGTTGAGCACGGCCACGCCGTTTCCCTTGCCAAAGGAGTTGCCGTAGAACTGATTGCCCGTACCGCGAAAGAGGCACACACCCGAGGTGCTGTTGTTGCTCAGCTCGTTGTAGCGAACGATGTTGTTGTTGGGGGCGTCGAAGTTGTCCGCCAGGTCGAAGGATCCGAACAGCATGCCGTCGTCCTTCTCATGGGTGCACAGGTTGTACTCGATGATGTTGGAATGAGCCGAGGCCAAGGCCACGCCGTGTCCTGCGTTATGGGACAAGTCATTGTAGCGAATGACGCAGTTCTCCGTTCCCTTTTCGAGGCGCACCCCTTCAAAGTTGTCCGTGGCCACAGTGCGCTCCACCAGCATATTTTGCACGTTGTAGGTCAGGACTCCGTAGCCGTAGTCTTTACCCAGGTTGTGAATGCCCCCGTGCAAATAGCAGCTGCGAATAATGAAGGAGACATCGGTATTGTGAACCTCGATGGCGCCGCCCGCGGTCTTGGCCAAGTCGATTTCGTACCCAGTGATGAGATACGGGGATTGCTTGGAGCCGTCTCCGGTCCAACCCTCTTTCGCGGCCATGGCGTGAAACTCGCCATTGCCGTCGATGACAATGCGGTCATGTGGCACGTATTTATCCCCAAAATCGTAATCGTCGTTCACGTCATCATCCCCGGTGTTCGTTTCAGAGGAGCTCGTGTCCTCCTCGTTTGACCCTGGCGTGGCCGTATCCGAGGTGGCGAGGTCATCTGTCGCGACAAGATCGTCGGAAGCCTGCTGGGTATCGCTTTCGGGCGTGTCGTCCCCGAGAGAGGAAGAACACGCTGCCCATGGGACACACAGGCCTATCGCCGCTATCACAATCGAGCTCCTAGACATGGCGTTTACTCCTTGAGTCGCGATTTTCGCGCAACTATCCTGGTCTTTTTAAAAGGAGAAATCAATCCCTATAGATGGGGAGTAGGTCGAGCGACGGCTTGGCAGAATGAAAGTCGCGGTCCTTTTTATAAATTACTTCGACGGGGCGAGGGGTACGGCGTTCTTTTTGGCGTGGCAGTCTTCGCAGCCCTGCGGCGCGCCCATCTCCTTGTGACAGGTCATGCACTGGCCGTGGTAGGCGTCCTCGAGGCCCAGGCGCTTTTCCCCTGCGGCAGTGGCGCGGGTGTTGTGGCATTCGCGGCAGGGTGGAGCCTGCTGAAAGGGGCTGTTGTGGTGGTGGCAGCCAGCGCAGGTCTCCTTGAAGCTTTCGTGCAGCCGGTGGTTGAACTTGGCCGGCTCGTAGATTTTGGAAAGATGGCCCAAGGTGGAATGCTCTGGGCTGAATTTCTTCGTGGCCTGCGTACTCTCTGTCGCAGTGGCGCGGGTCTTTCGAAGGGCGTGGCAGTCCTCGCAGCCCATGGGCCCGCTCCCCATGCGTCGGTGGCAGTCCATGCATTGGCGGTGGTAGGCCCCTTTGAGCCCGACCCTGGCGAGTCCGCCGTCGCTGCGTCCATGGCACTCGCGGCAGGCCGGCGTCTGATCCACTTGGGTGCCATGGTGGTGGCAGAAGGCGCAGGCGCTGGCGTAGGAGACGTGGTTGGCATGGGTGAAACGCACGGGCTCGTAGCGGTCTAAAAGGTGGAAGAGCATGCTGATCTCGGGGCCGTCTGTGGCGTTTGGCGCCGCCGTATCGGCCGCGTTTTCCTCTGCCGTTCCGCCATTGGCTGGACAGGGAGGGCAGGGCGCTGGGACTTCCTTGACGACGACTTTCTCGATCCCCTCGGTGCGAGTGCAGCCAAGGCCAGTGAGCGACAAAAGCGTGGCAAGGAAGAGGTTGGGGCAGCACATTGACCGGGTGCGCATGATGACCTTCCGGGTTTGCATGTCAGGACTGCTGCTGCTGGCGCGGGTGCCCGGCGATGACCGGGAAGTTCAGCGCCACGAAGCGATAGACTAAAACCAAGGTTGAGATGAGGGCTGCCGTGATGGCGAATTCTCCCAGGGACGGGAAGTACGGCTTGGTCGCAAAGGGAGGCGCGTAGCCGACCAGGAAGACGTTGACCCGATTGAGAGCAACGCCTCCTACGACCAGGGCGCTGGCCAAAAAGAGGAGGCCAGGCGAGCGCCGCACGCGCTCTGAGATGAGCAGGCCCATGGGGAGGAAGACACCGAGGATCATCTCCGCGCCAAAGGCCATGGACTGCACGCTGCCATCGAGATGGACAAAGGCTCCGCGTATGAGCATATCGATGACCTTCGCCGTGCCATAGAGACCCAGGAGCACGGGAGTGAAGCGCAGCAGCGGGGTCAGAACGGACATCTCAGGCTCGAGCCTGAAGGAGCGGCTCGCGATGAGGGCTTCGAACGCCACCATGGGGAATCCCACGGCCACCGCGGACATGAGGAAGAACAAGGGAAGAAGTGGCGTGTACCAGAGGGGGTGCACTTTGGTGGGGGCGATGAGCATCAGGGAGCCCAGAGAGCTCTGGTGCATACAAGAGAGCACCACGCCCATGATGATGAGCGCCCACATGAGCTTCGGCATCACCTTGTCGGCCAGTCGAAAGACCTTGTCTCCCATGCCATTGAAGACCCTGAAGGGGCCGGGCAACCGGAGACCGTCCTTGAACCGCTCGATGACGATGGGTGCGAACTCCAAGTAGAGCACGACGAGGTAGGCGGTGACGCACATGCCCACTTCGAACAGCACGGAGTTCCCCTGCCAGTAGATGATGGGGAACCAGATATTGTAATAGCGCCCCAGGTCGAACATGAGACCGAGCGCGACAAAGGTGTAGCCCAGCATCGCCGTGAGCAGGGCAGGGCGCACGACAGCGTGGTAGCTCTCTCGATGAAAGATGTGGGCCAGGGCAGAGGTGGTAAAGCCGCCAGCGGCCAGCGCGACTCCGGTGGCCACGTCCACGCCGATCCACAGGCCCCACGGCCAGACGTCGTCGAGATTTGTGATGGCGCCGAGGCCCTTGATGAGGCGCCAGACCCCGAACACGCCGCCCAGGAGCACGATGCCGAGCAGAACAAGCACACCGGGCGTGAAGAAGGGAATTGTATCGACCGGCCGAGCCGGTGTGTGCGCTTTCATGCCTTGTCCTTGTTGTCCGTTCCAGAGGTCATGGGATCGGCCTTGCGGTCCTTGAACAGGTGCATGGCCGTTGAGAGGAGCCCGAACAGGGCGATGGGAGCGGCGAAGAACTTGAAGATCCCGTGCTGAATGGCCTCGGTGAGCCGGGGCGCGGCTTCCTCTGGTAAGTCGATGAGGTCGACTTTGGCATTGGGAACACCTGCGATGTAGAGGATGCCGGTGCCGCCGACCTCCTTTTCGCCGTAGATGTGATCGACGTACTGGTCCGGGTGATTCTTGATGCGCGCGGCAGCCAGGGCCAGCATGCGTTCGCGAGTGCCATGGGTCAGAGCTTCTCTCGGGCAGATGGACACGCAGGCCGGTGCGCCGCCGTTCTTCTCGTCGCGTTTGCCCGGGCACAGCTCGCACTTGCGCACCCTGGGCGCGAGGGCTTCGTCGTATTCATAGGCGGGAATGCCAAAGGGGCAGGCCACCATGCAGTACCGACAGCCAAGGCACTTGTCCACATGGTATTCCACTGCCCCGGTGTCCTCGTTTTTGGAGAGAGCGCCGACGATGCACGCCGACACACAGCCGGGATCCACGCAGTGCAAGCACTGGACCTTGACGAAGATGCCCTCGCCTTCCGCATGGGCGCCCGGGTAGCGGTTCAGCACCGTGAAGTGGTTTTTGTCAGGACGGCGGCGCTGCTCGAAAACGCTCATGTCGTCGAAAGGTTTTGTCGGCGGTGGAAGGTGATTCGCCTCGTTGCAGGCTGCTTCGCATTTGCGACAGCCAATGCAAGTGACGAGGTCCACCAGGACAGCGTCGTGGTTGGGGTTGGCAGGCCGAGGCGCCGAGGCCTGGGCCGTGGCCGGGAGGGCCACACCGGCGCCTGCCACACCGGCAATGCCGAGGAAACCGCGTCGGGTCAGGGTCTTCATGGCAGCCTCCGTGTGAGGTGGTCTGGCAAATGCACGGGGACGGAGCGCTTTTCATGGCGTAGAGCAGACTTGGAGTTGGCTGCCAGGCACATCATAACGCTGTCGACCATAGCAGAAGATGCGCGGGCGAGGAGGCAAAAACCCTCGTTGCGGCCTCGAGAATCCGTGCGGTTCGAGTCTTCATTGCTGGGGCCCTATTGGCAAGCGGCTGGGCTGGGTTCGAAGAAAACGTCATATTGTTGAGGGCCCATGCTCACAGCGAGCGTTACAACTTTTATGTAGTATTCGGTGATGGAGTCTTGGCAGTAGTTTTGAGGCCCAATTGTTCCTGGCGTTTTCGTTCGGCCGCCGAGGAAGATGGTGACGCTCGAACTACCACTGGCGGTCTCGATAAAATTCCTATTTTTGTCCCAGACGCTGACCTCAATGCCTGGCTCCACGCGTATGACTTGGCGTATCTCCAACGTGCCCCCCTGCCCTTCGGGCACGTTGATTTTATAGAAGTCGGCACTCTCCACGAGCATGGCCGGTCCTTTTTCAAGAATGACCCCGTCGAAATTTTGTCCGAGCTCGCGCTCCACGACCCATGCGCTGTCGAAGGTGTCGTTCCCCAGGCACTGCTCGTAGATGTCCTCGCGGTAGACGGCGAGGGTGGCCGATTGGAGGTTATTCGCTTCGTCCCAGATTTCGACATGGACAAAGGTTCTACCCCACCCGGGTGGGAGCTCCCACGCGAAGATCGGTTGGTGGGGCGAATATTCCACCCAATCGGTGGTTTCGTTTCGCAAATGCACCCCTGCCAAGGGAGCGCCGCCCTCATCGGCTACTTCGAGGTGGAGCTGAACGATTCCACCCGACGTATAGGTGCAATCCGGGCCGCTCGGGTCTTGCCGCATGACAAAGGCGCTGATCACCGGCTTGGTGAAATCCACATGCACCTCGGCTATCCCTGACTCGCTCCAGTTGCCAGCCTCGTCCCTCTCCTGCACATACACATGGTGCCAGCCTTCCATCAACCG
Source organism: Myxococcota bacterium (assembly GCA_025453525.1). Lineage (GTDB taxonomy): Bacteria > Myxococcota_A > Polyangia > JAAYKL01 > JAAYKL01 > JALOQD01. Next base: position 2,369 of record JALOQD010000136.1, on the reverse strand, counting down.
CGGAGAGGTCCAGGGGGTGTTTGTGGTGACCTGGGCGTTCATGGACAAGTCCGCGTTGTCGACCTTGACCCGAAACGTGCCATTGCCGCCGCCATTGCTCACCAATTCGAAGCTCGGCGTCTGGTTGGAGGTGAAGTAGGGGCCTATGAGTCGCACATCGGGCGAGGCTGGAGCCGACATGTCTAGGGTGATGGTGTCCTTGACGACTTTCGTCGGGCTCTCGAGCGAGTAGCGGAACTCGGCCTCCACCGCGCGCTCGCCCTCGGGAGGGTTCAGGCTCCAAGCCTGCACGTCCTTGTAGGCTATCCAAGGCGACCACTTGCCATCCGTGTTGCGCATGCGCATGGCGTTGGCATTGCTAACCTTGGAGACCAGCTGCACGGCGAGCTTGGTTGTGAAGGGCGCGCCGCTATTGATTTGAAAGCTTTCGATTTGGACTGTATCGGTGTCGTCGGGTTCGATGGGGTCCGTGGTCTGGCCTGTGGACACCGGGTCGGTCTCATCCGTGGTCTGGCCCGTGGACACCGGGTCGGTGTCACCGGTCCCTGGCGAGGACTGGGTCTCATCGCCAGTGTCCGTGGGCCCGGACGTTTCCGAGGGATCGTCGACGATCAGGGAGCATCCGCCGAGCATGGCAAGCCACAAACCAAGGCAGAGGGCAGCTCTCATGGCGCGAGTCCTTTCTGATGGACCTACAAGGTCGCAATATCTACTGTCTGACAAGTTAGTGCAGGGCTTTGATTTTTGCATGAGGATAAGCTCGGAGCTTTGGGCAGATTCCAAAGCTAGAGCCCTGCGCCCTTGTCGCTCGCCCAGTCGGTCTCGAGCAGGTGGTCGATGATCTGCCTGCCGCGGTGGCCGAAGATCGGGTGGAGCTCCTGGCCGAGCTCGTCGGCTAAGCGGACTGCTTCCACAGCTGTCGTGGTGCCCGTGCTCTTGGCCCTGTGCAGCACATCCTGAGTGCGGCGATACACGCCCGTAGAGTTGTTTCTGTCGAGGTGCGCGAGGATCGCTGGGTCGTTGTCGATGTAGCCGTATTGCTCATTGGCGCAGTTGACGATGCCCATGCGATTGGCGAGGAAATCGGGGACGTAGAGGATACCCCTTTCCTGCAAGCGCCGGTCGTCCTCGCCCGGCTCCTCGAGCTGATTGTTGGCGCCGCCGCACACGAGCTTGGCCTTGATGCCGGGAATCGTCCGAGCATTGAGAATGGCCCCCACGGCGTTGGGCGACAGCACCTCCGCCTCAGTTGCGAGAATGCCGTCGTCGCCTCGCTGCACCACCTTCACTTCGAGAGGCGCGCCTTCGTAGGTTTGCGCGACCTTGCGCACCGCGTGCTCATCGATGTCCGCGCCGATGATGCGACCCACTCTTCGCTCGAGCAGCTCTCGAATCATGAAGAACGAGACGTGACCGAGCCCCTGGAGCGCGATGCGCTTTCCCTCCAAGGTTCCGAGCCCCATCTCGTCGAGGGCTGCCTCCATGGCCACGACCACGCCCCTGGCCGTGAGCTCGCTGGGGTTGCCGCTGCCGCCCAGCACCTTGGGAATGCACGAGGTGTAGCGCGTGGTGGCAAACACCTGCGCCATGTCGTCCGCTGTCGTCCCCGCATCCTCGGCGGTCACGTAGCAGCCGCGCAGACTCGAAACAAAGCGTCCGTAGTCCTGATAGAGAGCGCGGCGCAAGGCTGGATCGCGGTGGTCCACGTTCGGTCTGCGGGCAATGACTCCCTTGCCTCCGCCCCACCACAACCCGGCCAGAGCATTCTTGTGGCCCATCCCGCGCGAGAGTCGCAGGCCGTCGCGCACGAACCCCTCTACCGTGTCGTAGGTGAAGAAGCGCACGCCACCGGCTGCTTGGCCGCGCCGTGTCAGATGAACACAAGCGCTTAGCAGATGTCCGGACTCGCGTCCGAGCTCGAAGAAGCAGCCTTCGTGTCTGTGGTAGTCCCGCTTGTCAGCCGCCACACTGGCGCGCAAAGGCTCGAGCACCGGGTGACTCGCCTTGAGCTCGAAGGTTTTAGGGTCAGTCGTGAGACAGGCGCGGCGCACACCGGCCTTTTGCATGGCTGAGATCAATTCTTCTGGATGAGCTTGCCACAAATTCATGATGGTCCTCCATTTGCAAACGCGGACGAATCTACGCATAAGATGGTGCGGCTTGCAACCCAAGTGGAGGATCTCGTGCAGTCAGCCTTTGCCTTAGGGCTCACGCAAAAATAGCTTCCCAGTTTGGGCAGCCGATGCATCTCGTCCAGCTTCGTTGCTCGCCTTAGTGAATACCCCAGGGATATCGCAAGATCGGGAACGCCTCTCCTCGCACCGGAGGTGCGGCGGAATGCAGCCCCGGGTTTTCTTAACCCGGGGTTG
>JALOQD010000135.1 GCA_025453525.1 Myxococcota bacterium | reverse complement strand
TCGGAAAGGCGAGGACTGTTTGAGTTGGATAATTCGATGTCCGAGTTCCGCAGACTTGGAGAAGGATGCCGGAAAACAGGACTTTCGGGATGGGAACTACCTAGCTGCTGCTGGCCTCCATCGTGGCCTGCACCTGCGCGAGCGCTGCTGCATGCACCATGGCGCGCAGCCGAGCGAACATCGGTCCTGGCTTCCCAGTGCCGATGGGACGGCCATCCATCTCGACCACTGGGGCGACTTCGCGCAGCGTGCTCGTGAGCAGGACTTCGTCCATGGTGAACAGGTCGTCGGGAGCGAGCCTCTGCTCCTGGCACACAATGCCCGAGTCCTCGGCAAGCCGCATGACGAGCGCGCGGGTCACTCCGGCGAGCAGACCAGAGCGCAGCGGCGGAGTGAGCAACTGGCCACGGCGCACTGCGAAGAGGTTGGAGGAGGTGCCCTCGGTGAGAAACCCCTGGTGATCCACGAGTAGGGCGTCATCGTAGCCAGCTTGCTTGGCGCGTCCCAAGGCGAGCACTGAGCTCAGGTAGTTGCCGCTCTTGACGGATGGGTGCGCCAGATCCGCCGCAGCGCGCGTCACGCCGGGAATGCACAGACGCAGGCCCTGCTCGTACACCCTTTTGGGGAAGGGCTCGTAGGCCTTGACGATGATCACCAGGTTGGGTGCTTCGGCGGTCGTCGGATCGAGGGTCAGCGGCCCCTGCCCCCTTGTGACGATGACCCGGCAGTAGGACTCCTCGTGGGCCGCGACACGAAGAGTCGCATCGATTTCGCGGTCGAGCACCGAGCGCTCGGGCAGCGCAAGAGCCAGGGCGTCGGCCGAGTGGGCCAAGCGCTCTAGGTGGGCCTTTCGGGCAAACAGCACGCCGCAGTAGGTGCGCATCACTTCATAGACGGAATCGCCGTACAGGAAGCCTCGGTCCAGCACGGACAGCGTGGCCTCGCGAGGGTCGGTGATGCGGCCATTGACATTGATTTTCATAGGCATGTTTTACGATTAAAACGATGGCAGGGGAAGGACGCTGATGCCCCAGGTTCCAGGACCCATGTGCACCGCCGAGGTGGAGGACAATGGAGACACCAGGAACTCGGTGTTGGTGCCCAAGCGCTCTGCCAGGTTTGCGCGAACGGTCTCGACCCAGTTGAGGTTGTCTGTGTGCTCGATCATCACGAGCAGCGGCCTGCCATTGCGCTCTTCGTCAATGCGAGCCCCTATGGTCTCCAGCGCCTCTTCGTGGGATCGGACCTTGGCGTGGGTCACGGCGCCGTCCTTTCCATGCCCAACGATGGGGTGCACCGAAAGCATGCCCGCGACCGCCGCCCTGATTCTTCCCACGCGGCCGGTTCTAGATAGGTATTTGAGGTTGTCGATCACGAGGTATTCTCGAGCCTGCGCGACCAAGCGCTCCAGATATCGCTGCATAGCGTCGGCGTCGCGAGGATGATCCTCGAGCACGGCCCGAGCTCCAGCCAAACATACGAGGCCTTGTTGACCCGAGGCGGCTTGGGTATCGATGATGCACAGCTTGTGACCCAAGGGGTGGTTCGAGGCCGTGCGGCGAACAAGGGCCTGGGTTCCGGTATAGGCATTGCCCACCGCAATGTAGAACAGTCGATCGCACGCTGGCAGGTGTCTGTCGAGAAGCTCGGTCACGTCAGCAGAGGAGGCTTGGGCTGTTTTGATCGGCCGCCCTGTGCGGAGCAACAGCATGAGCTCCTCGAGCATGACCTGCCGGTCTCTTATGGTTCGCCCCTCGAGGTTGACGTAGTTATCGAACAGCTCGAGGTCTAGGGAGCGGCACAAGTCTCGCGGAAGTGAGAGCGACGAGTCGCTGACGATGCGTATCCTGGAGTGAGCGAGCGCTGCATTCGATGGGGGGTCAGTGGCCTTTGCCGCTGAGTGAGCCATGTCCTCGACCTGCACGTCCTGCACTTTTCCGGCGCTTCTGAGCAGTTGGATGACCGCTTCTGCTTCATGGGTGTGCAAGTGGACTTTGGTGGACCCTCCGGCCTGCGCGATATCGAGGGATTCGCTCAGTCGGGACAAGGCGGCTCGAAGCGCCGCAGACAGAGGCTCGGAAGACTCCATGAGCACAGTGACGCACGAGGCATAGCGCGGCACCTCGTCCGCGATTTCGGTGAGAAACTCTGGCTTGATGCTCTTGCGAACGTCCTTGAGCGGCGCGGTGGTCTCCCCGTCGATGCGCGACAGAAGCGCTTCGTAGGCTCTGGGGTCGCCCGAAAGCGCCGGGAACGCGAGCGTGAGCCCGCAGGCGAAGACGTGAAGGCCCAGAGCGCCCGAATCCACGACGCCGGCGCGCTCGAGCCGGGGCATGAGCTTGGGTGTCCTCGCGACGCACGCCGCGAGGTCCAGCTCCAGATGTCCGTGGTCTTCGAGCACCGGAGGAGTGCCGCGGTTGGAAAGCCAGGAGTCGAGGTCTTTGGCCAGCGTGAGCATGGTCCCGTCCATGGGGTGCTCGACGCAGGCGTGAGCGCTCCGGGTGCCGGCCGAGATCGCCGCGGCGAGACTCCGAGAGTCCAAGGTTTGCTTTTGGCCGAGCTCGTTGAGGAGGCCGCCGAGGAACCCGGCGAAAATGACGCCGGAATTGCCCCGTCCCCCAAGCAAGACGGCTCGCGCCACGCGTTCGTGATCACGGGGAAGGACTGGGCTCGGGGTTTCGCTGAGCACCGCAATGAGACAGCGCGCCGTGGACGCGAGGTTGGTGCCGGTGTCGGCATCGGCGACCGGGAATACATTGATTCGGTCCAAGAGAGGCGCGATGCGAAGCAGATCTGCGGCGCCAGCGAGCATCGATTGGATAAGGGCGTCGGAATGAGTCATAGTTGTGTCATTTTTCAGGCGTGTTCTGGTCGCTTTCGCGTTTGCGCCAAGAAATCCTCGGCTCTTGGACATGGATCAATCGCTGGATATTCTGTCGATGCGTGCCCATGGCCGTCAGCGCCAGCACTCCGGCCACGATTCCCTCTAAATCATGGGTGTTTCCGGAAAAAAACCATGCCCATAGTGCGGTGCTGGTCAGCATAAGTAAAGAGCCAACCGATACGATCCTCGTCGCTGCTACGGCGACCACAAAGACAATCCCCCCTAGGAGCATGGCCCCTGGGCAAATGGCAAAGAGGCATCCTACGCTCGCAGCTACGCCCTTGCCGCCGCGCAGGCCGTGGAATATGGGAAACAGATTGCCCAGGAGATAGGGAAGGGCGAGGAGCGCCGCGGTTTCCCCGAGACCACACGCCCTGCCGAGCCAGATCGTTCCATAGGCCTTGCCCAAATCTACGAGCAGCACGGGGATGGCGACCTTGGGGCCAGCGGTGCGCAGGACGTTGGTGGCGCCGGCATTTCCGCTGCCCTGTGTTCGCGGATCCGACGAGCGCAAAACCGCAAGAGCGAGGATGGAGGTGTTGATGGAGCCGAGGGCGTAGGCTGCGGTGAAGAGCGCGATGAACAACCAGATATTCTGGAAAATATGACACATGCCGATCGGGGAGTTTACTCGATTTGCCTTGTTGTAAGAAGCTCGATTTTTTTTGATTCTTGGCGCACTGAATAGGGGCCTATCCGAGGAGGTCTATTCTGGCATGTCCAAAAAGAACCTATGTGCGGTTTTGTTCTTGCTCGCTTCGTTGGCGGCGTCACTGCGCGCCGAAACCGACGGGGTTCCACCTGGCGCCTCTCGCCTGTCGGCCCACTTTGTCATGGAGCGCAAGATGGCGGCGCTGTCTTCCTCGGTGCGGTCCGAGGGTAAGGTGCTGCTCGGCGGGCCGGGCATGGTGCGGTTCGAGACCCTTTCGCCCAGCAAGTCGATCCTCGTGGTGAACAAAGGCAAGGCATGGCTCTCCTATCCAGACCTCAAGGTGACGAGGAGCTTCGAGCTCGCCTCCGATCCCGTGATGCAGGTGCTCACCGAGCACATCCTCGCCCTGTCTGCGTTCGACTTCGGCAAGCTCGGCGCGCTTTACGAGATCACCGATTTGGGCGGCGGGAAAAAGCGCCTTTTGCCCAAGCAAGAGGCCGTGCGTCGCGTGTTCGGCGAGCTCAAGGTCGCCCTCGACAGTCGCGGCCTCGCGACGTCGGTGGAGATGCTCTCTGTCTCGGGCGACAGCACAACCATCAGGTTCGAGAAAATCGATACGCAGTCCAACATCGCTCCCGCTGCCTTCGAAGCGCCGCGGTAGGGTTCGCGTTGGTTCACGGCGCGCCCCAGTTGCCGGTCAGAGAAAAATAGAAGGTTCGGCCAGGCCCTGGGTTGAAGGGATCCATGCCGTAGTCATCGAGGATGTTTTTAACCGTGACCGCCGCCTCGTAATCCTCGAGAAATCGCTGCGTCACTCGAGCGTTGAGGTAGAGCGGGTCGTGCAGCCTCTCTACGCTGAAATAGGCGGTGTCATAGGGTGCGTCGACGCTTTCGGGCCGACGAGCCATGCCATAGCCGATTTGGTCGACGAGGGCCGTGAGCCACGCGTCGAACGACGTACCGACAGACCAGTCAACGCAGAGGTCCGCGGTGATTTGGTGCGCGGGCGTTGCCTCCACGCGCCGGCCTTTGTTTACGGTTTCATCCTTTGAATAATCTTCGTTGCGCACGTTTCCGTAGGTGTATCCCGCGGAGGCGACTAGGCTGGCGAGCTTTCCGCTAGGTCGCAGGGTGAGCGTCGCGACACTCTCGACTCCCTGGGCGGTTTGCCGGTCCGCGTTCACGGGAGGCTCTTCCTTGGCGAGCTTGACGATTTTGTGGAAGACCGAGCTCGTGAAGACGTCGGCGCGCAGCCGGAGCGCTTCGCTGGCAAACAGGAGCTCCAAGCCGCCGTTTGCATGGTAGGCCCGCTCGGGTTGCAGCCCGGTGTCCTGCTCGGCGCTCTCGATTTTCGCGTAGTCGCCGAGAGACGGGAAGCGCGTCTTCATGGCTCCGGACGCATGGAACAGCAGCCTGCTGGGAATCGCGGTGTAGACCGCGCTGGCCACGGGATTGAGCGAGTCGCTGGTGCCCATGAACAACGAGTCGTCGGTGGCGATGTAGCGGTCTGCGTACTGTGGGCCGGAGCGCGAGCGGAAGCGATAGAACGAGAGGCTGTCGTAGGAGATGCCCACCGCCAGACGCACCCTCTTCCACAACCTGACCTCGTCCTCCAGGCCCACGCTGAAGGTCCAGGCTGCCAAGTCCTCGATTCGATACGGCGAGCCACCCATGATTTCGAAGGTCTGCGGCGAGGTGCGCGCATCGATGGCTTGCTCGGCGCCGAGGTAAGAGTCGTGGCGCAGCAGGACAGACGCCGCGAGAGTGTGCCAGGGCGCGAGGCGCAACGTTCCGAGCATCCGCCCGCCCGAGGACCGCAGCTTCTTGGCGTCCAGGTATGGCTCCATCACGCCTTGGCCGGTAAAAAGCATGGACTCGCCCTTTACGTAGCGATGGTCGGCGGAGGAGTAGCCTTCCTGGGTCGTCTTGTTCTCCAGGTAGAACGGCGCGAGCACCAGGGTGGCGCGTTTGCGGTGAGCCGAGAGGAGAGGCGTGACGCGAGCCTCGTACACGAGAGGCCACACGAATGCGCGGTTGCGCAGGGCGAACTTTTTGACCTCCAGGGGATCGTCTCCAAAATACGGCCAGTTGGGCTTCCAGGCGTCGCCGCGATAGGAGCTGTGCGCCGCCGGTTCATACGTGCTGGTTTGCCCGCGGTAGAGCAGCAGCGAAGCCGAGCAACGCAGCTCGAGGTTCTCGGAAAAAGAGTATCCCGCCTTGGTGGCGAGCTGAACCTTGGTCGATCTCTGATGATCCCACTGGCCAGTGTCGTCGATGTACTGGGATTTGGCCGGAGTGGCCACGTCGTCGAAGGTGTTCATCGGTCCGCTGCCGAACGGGCCGTCCACGGGAAACAGGTCGTAGCGGATGAATCGGTCGAACCACTTCCGCCTCTTGGCCGCGTCGAGCTGGTGCGACGGCTCGAAGCCGTCCGAATGCAGGATGATGCCGCTGAGCAGGAAGTGGAAGCGCTTGACCGAGGTGCCGACGAGGGCGCTATAGAGGTTGTTATTGTTGCTGCCGATCTCTGTCTGCACTTCGGCGAGCCATGGGCCAGGGCGCCTGGTGACGATATTGATGACGCCCACCGTGCCGTCGGAGCCGTAGAGCGCCGAGGACACGCCTCGCTCGATGACGATGCGCGTGACGAGGTTCACCGGGATGTTCGAGAGGTCGATGTCCGTGGAGTAGATGTCGTCGATGGGAACACCGTCGATGAGCACCACGAGCTGGGCTTGGTCGAACCCCCGCAACCTCACCCTGACCTGGCCCTTGGTGTGGGTGTAGGAACTCATTCCCGGCACGCGCTCGAGGGCTTGATCGATGGTGCGATCGCCGTGGGCCGCGAGCTGCTCCGCGGTGATCACCGTGGTGGTTCCAGCCTCTTCCACGGCAGGGATCCGGCGATCCCGCACCTCCACTTCGCCAAGGTAGAAAGGGTCGAAATCCGCCGGCATCTCTTCCAGAGATTGGAGGTCCGCGTCCGCGGAAGGCTCGCTCGATGCCCCGTCGGCGCGGGCTTTACCGCTCCCGTGCGACAGGCAGATGCACAGGCCGATTACGGCCGACAGAAGCCTTGTTGGTTGCACTTTTGTCCCTCGGAGCCCTCTTCGCAATCCTCGGCCTTCTCGCACTCGATGGTGCAGACGAAGCCGAGCTGTCCGAACTCGTGGCAAACGCCTTCTTCGCAGTCTTCGTTCACCTCGCAGGGATCGCCGAATTGTCCGAGGGCTTCGCTGTCGAGCTCCGTGGCGGTGTCGCTCACAGAGCCGGTGTCGCTCACAGAGCCGGTGTCGCTCACAGAGCCGGTGTCGCTCACAGAGCCGGTGTCGCTCACAGAGCCGGTGTCCGTGACGGTCTCGGTGTCGTCGCCGCTGTTGGTGGCGGTGTCCGTGGATCCGTCCGTATCGCTGGAAGCGTCGTCGTCGCAGCCGAAGCAGGACCATGTGGCGGCGAGGGAAAAGAGGACCAGCAGCGATTTGAAGGTGCAGCAAATTTTCATAGCCGTCTCCCTGTGGGCTTTGCGGGCCGTTCGAGCCCGCGTTCAGTGGGCTATGCTTCGCAGAACATAACGAGATTGTCCAGGAGGTGTTTGGGGAATAATGCGGAAAAAAGCGCGTCAGCGCTCCTTGGGCTGCGACAAACCGCGGACGAGCACCAAGGCCATCGCTCCGCCCAGGGCGCCGAACCCCAGATGCCCGGCTATTCGGATGAGCTCCGGAGTGTGGTGCATTCCGCTCGGCAGACACAAATAGCGCAGCAGCCCGAAGAGCAGACCGCCGAGCAGGAAGGTGACGACCTTGTGAGCCAGGGGCGAGCGACTGAGCGCGGCGATCCCCAAGGCAGACAGGCCCCACACGACCCAAACCAGCGTCGGCTGTCCTCCGGCCAGGATGAGAATCGTCGAAATCGTCGCCGCAAACGCCAGCAGCACGATGGGCGCGAAGGCCTCGGCAAAGACCAGGAGCGCCAGGGCGCCGGGCAGGGCTCTGTGACCGGGAAGCTTGAGCGACACATTGAGCACGGTCTCGAGAGCCAGAGCGAGCAGGCCGATGAGCAGCGCGACGACGGCGAGGCGAAGGGACGCAGGCTCGTCGTTCGAGACAAGGGCTTTGACTTTTGCGTGCACGATGACCTCCATCAGTTGTGTTTTACATGTCGTCTTGATTGCGCTTGCGCTTGTCGACGGACAGGGAGCCGTCGTGTTCTCGAATCACGCGTAAGACAGGGCAGCCTTGGTGGAGCTCGGGGCGCAACCAGTTGCGCGTCGCGATGGGGATGTCTCCCATCACCAAGCTCCCGTGCTGATCGCGAATTTCCTCGATGCCGCTGGACGAGAGGATGTCTGTGGCGCTCATGATCTCCTCCACGTCGCGGATGCCCTCGAGGGAGATGAAGCGTCCGTCGCATCCACCCATGCGCAGGCCGCAGGCGCACAGCGCTCCAATGACGCCGAGCCCTGTGCCTCCTCGTTCCTCGAGGACGAATCCGGCCTTCTCGGCGATCCGCCAAGCGCCCGAGGCATCCACGACCTCGCGCTGCGCCAGGCGCCCGAATTCCTGCGCTTCGGAAAAAGGTTGACCTGCCCAAGCGAGGCACAGTCCCGGATCCGCGCCCGGATGAAAGAGATAGTTCACGAACCTGCGGCAGGCCTCGGCCACAGGCTCGGGGCGGTGCTCGCAACTGACCTCGAGGCAGGCCGAGCTATTGTGAGAAGTGTAGGGAATGCGCGGGTCCACCAGGAGCTGATGGCGGGTGATGCCGCGGCTTTGGGCCTGAAGGTCGCGGACGAGCAGCTGCATCAGCTCTCGCGCCAGCGCTCCAGTGCCAATGCTGTCGCCTGCGTCCGTGTCGTCGATTCCGATAAAGTAATTTGTCATTTCCTGCTCGGGCTATAGCGCTGTCGCGGACTTGTCAAGCATAGAACGGCTCGTTATGCCAGCCCGAGACTCTCGAGCTCGTCCTCCTCGAGTCCAAAGAAGTGGGCGGTCTCGTGGAGCAGGGTGAGGCGCACTTGCTTTTCCGCTTCGCCGAGGTTGCGGCACACGGCCTCGATGTTGGTTCGATACAGGAGGATGCGCGTGAGCGCTGGGCCGTGCAGGCCCTGCTCGGACCACGGCGGTCCTTCGAACAGCCCGAGCAGCCGCGGATCGAGATGCTCTTCCACGAGATATCGATCGGGACGGTCCTCCACGAAGATGGGAGCCTGACGCAGCAGCTGCAACATGTGCGGCGGCAGCTCGAGCAAGGTCTGTTCAGCGATCTGCACCAGTCGCTCTTCTTCTAGGATGTGCTCGGTGACAGTCGAGGCGTCCAGGTCCCACACCTTGAGGAACTCGGCGCGGCGGGCGTGGTCGTTGCCGAGCAGCTCGTAGGCGAGCCCCAAATCGTAGTGCAAATCCGCCGTGTCGTAGGAGGGCGCTAGGGACTTGGCGAGAAACGCCATTGCTTCTTCTGGGTCTCCTGCCTCGAGGGCCGCGCGACCCAGGATGTGGTAGGCCTCGCAGCGCAGGGCGCGATCCGAGTCCCGTACCGCTCGTCTCGCCAGCGAGCGAGCTCTGGTGACCTTGCCCGCATCGAGGGCCGCCCAAGCATCGTCGAGGAGTCGATTTGTTCCGGTGAACATGGCAGCACTGTACTCGATGTTGGCAAGTCGTCGAGATCGGTTATGATGGAGGGCGTCGATCGCCACTCAAAAGGCCGAGCGGCTCGAAACGCGATTCGGTAAAGCACAATGCAGCTCAAGAAAACTTTGTTTCTCTTGCCCAACATGCTCACTGCCGCGAGCCTGGCCTTTGGACTGGCGGCCATTTTCAAATGCCTGGCGCCAGAGGCCACTGACGAAGATATTTTTGCAGCGGCCATGCTCCTGTTTTTCGCGTTTATTTTCGACCTTTTCGATGGTCGAGTGGCGCGAATGACCAAAACGCAATCTTCTTTTGGTATCGAGTTCGACTCATTGGCCGACCTCGTCTCCTTCGGAGTCGCGCCTGCTGTTGTGGTCTATCGCTGGGCGCTGTTCACCTGGGATGGACTGGGCGTCGCCGTGTGCATCCTGTACGTGCTTGGGGGCGCCATTCGGCTTGCGCGGTTCAACGTGGGCTCCTATCAAAGCGCCGGCCTGCACAAGGGGCCGGGCAAGTACATGCAGGGCCTTCCCATTCCCATGGCGGCTTCGTTCATCGTGGCGCTGATGATCGTCACGCGCGCCATGGGTGGCTGGCCGTGGCTCACCGAGTACGGTCTGTCCATCAAGGGCGTGGGTTATCCCGTGATGATGGTCGTCATGGTGGGGCTGGCCATTCTGATGGTCAGCACGGTCAAGTTTCGCTCGTTCAAGGACCTCAAGCTCAACGCCTTTACGATCACCCTGCTCGTCGTCATCCTCGGCTCCTCTGCGTACATGTGGGTGCGCTACAGCCCAGCGTACATCATGATTTGGCTTCTGTGCCTGTACGTGGGACTCGGTTTTGGCGAGGCCATTGTCTTTTGGCCGCGGCGCCGCAGAGAGAGACTGGCGGAAAAGCAGGGGGACAGCGCGCCCCTTTGAGGCAGATGGGTCTTCAGCCGAAAAGGGGATAATGCGATAGACGATTCCGGGCATGACCCCGTCCCAGTACCGCCAGGGAAAACGCGCTTGATCGCGAGTCCAGATTCAGTTTAGTGTATTTTCTTCCGGGTATCTGGTCGCGTCCGCCGTCGGACGCTCCTACGGTTGAAGCAGTGCGCATGGAGTCCCCCAAAAGCTCGACAAGGATGGTCAGTATGAATGCAAAAATATCAGTCTCACGGCTTGTATTGGCAATTTGCGGCGCTTGTGTCTTGTCGTGGAGCTCAGCCTGCGACGACGGGCAGAGCTCACCTTCGACCGATGACACAGAGACGGATACTCAAGGCTCTGACGTAGAAACAGATACCGCACCAGAAACCGTTCTGGATACAGATACACAAACCGACACAGACCCAGCCCTTCCTCCTTTAGAAGTGGGCTACTCTCTTTTGACCGTGTGCCTCGGCGTGGACCACGACTACGGTCCGGAGTTTGGCGGGGGCCACGATATCATCGTCAATCCGATTTCCGACCAAGAGACAATGTACGATTGGATCCGCGATTCGGAAATCGAAAAGATGGGTTACGCCCTGCTCAACTACACGGCCGTCGATCCCAGCGCTGCTCCTGCGGGCAAGAACACCATCTGCATCTCGGCGATGCTCATGTACGACTGGGAAGACGAGTGGCATTGGAACGAGGGATATCAAGCTTACGAGGATTTCAAGCACGAGCTTGCGCTGGTGCTCGTCGATCGGGCCGAGAAAGACGTTTTGCCCGGCCTGTCCACGCATGTGGAGGTCATGGAGGTGATGACTCCCCAGACCATGAAGGGCTTTGCCTCGAACCCCAAGGGGTCGATCTTCGGCTGGCACATGAATCCCGAGCAGAGCATGAACAACCGGATGCCTGCCCAAACGCCCATCGAAAACCTCTTGCTCGCTGGCGCCTGGACGTTCCCTGGTGGCGGACAATCCGCCGTGCTCGGCTCAGGACTCCTCGCCGGTTTTTCGATTTTGGCAAAAGAGAACGTGGTGAATGACGATCCAGTCATCATCCCAGAGGTCGAAACCGCGGGACAGAATGTGGTGGTCTTCAAGAAATTGGGCATTTGGGACAAGGTCAAGCCTGTTCACCTAGACCCGATGTACCGGATCATCAACCCGGGCAATGTTGTCATCGACATCCCGGCGGACGCGGACGAGTACGCGACGATGCTCAAGGGTCGTTTCCCCGACGAGTCTTCTGGCATCGACGCGCTGTGGGCGAAGTTTCGGCGCATCGACCGAGTGATGCGCATCATTTTCCACTTCCAGAACGAGGGCAAGGACACGAGCGGCCCTGCCCTTGGCGAATTCCTCGCGGCGATGGAGGCGGCTGGGCTCACGGCGGACTTGCTGGAGGTGCAGGAGCTCATGACGAGCACCTCCCTCAGTGAGTTCCTGGCTGATTACATTTCGGATCCAGAGCTCATCGCCATTATCACGCAGCTCTCGGGTTTTGCCGGCTCAGGTCCAGATGACGTGTCGGCCCTGTTTTTTATCGTCATATGGGCGAACTACCACTTGGGCGGCTATTTCTATTTCGAAGGCGGCTCACAGTCGGTGAGTCATGCCCTGGCCGAGGTGATTGAAGAGCAGGGCGGAAGCGTCCGCCTCAACACCAGGGCGGCGCGCATCGACATCGGGCAGGACGGGCTCGCCAGCCGCGTGGTGACGGACGACGGCTTGTGCTACGGCGCGCGGTACGTGATCTCCAATGCCAACGCACCAGCGACCCTGCTCGAAATGGTCGGCGAGGAGTATATGCCCAAGGATCCGACCTCGCTGTTCCATCCAGACAGGCTTCGCTGGCAGCAGGGCGAGAAGAAGTACCCTGGCACCCCCCTCGATGCAGACCCACCAGAAGGCATGGAGATCGATGCGATTACGGCCGCAACGCCCGGAGTCGATAGCGCCAGGCTCACACAGGCTAACCACACCTCTGGCCTTGGCAAATCCAATTGCACGGGCTGCCATGCCACAGCCCATGGCAACAACCTGGCTCACTACACCGACGCCCAGTGCACCACCTGCCACGGTCAGAACGGCTCGCCGACCCTGCCGGAGGATCACGCCATCGATGGGTGTGCAAATGGTAAGGGCTGTCACCCCACCGTCCATGGCGGACGAGGCTATGAGGTGCCCACAGACTGCCGCGCTTGCCACAAGCTCTTTCCTGTTGCCCAGGGTGAGTGCGGGGCCACGGATGACTACGATGTCGTCATCATCGGCTCGGGCGGCGGCGGTCTGTCTGCCGGCGCCTTCCTCGCCCAGCACGGCATGAGTGTGGTGGTCATCGAGCAGCACCACCGCGTGGGAGGCTACATGTCCGGCTTCCGGCGCGGCGACTACCGCTTCGAGGTCTCCCTCCACGCCTTTGACGCCCTACTGGACGAGCCCCTGAAATAGCCGACCGCTTTTGCTGCCCGACCACACCGCGTCCCACACCGCGTCCCACACCGCGTCCCACCCAAGCGGAAGAGGTTGTAACTGTTCGCGAAGATCGGACGCCTTAAATTTTGTCGCAGAAAGTTGTCAACATTGGGGGACGAGCGGCCGAGATATTCGGGACAGCTGGGCACTAAGACAGGCCGCTGTGGCCGGTTCTGCGGAGGCGCCAGCGAACCGGGAGCAACGACCATGGGGCTCGTACGCATGCACTTCGAGGACCAGATGCACT
>JALOQD010000435.1 GCA_025453525.1 Myxococcota bacterium | reverse complement strand
CTTTGTCCGAGCGGTCTACCCAACAACTGCAACCGCTCGGAAAGAACCGGGCACTTGAGGAATGTTGAGGTGATTAAAATGATAGGAAAGAAAAAGGAAGCAGGTAAGGGAGTGTCGGCGAGTGCCAACGCGTCTCGCCAAGATACCGGCAACCCTGGAGACGTGGCGCGGAGAAATCAGCAATTGGTGCCTGACACCCTCCTCCACGCTGTCCATACAACTTTTGGCATAGGAGAAATTGCGATGAAAATCTACAGAGCGACTCGAGTGAATGCTGCAGCCATTGCCTTGTTCTCGCTTATTGGCTTCATGGGTGCGTGCGACTCCGACAAATCCGACGAAACCGGCGAATGCGCGAGCCTTTACTGGTTTGATGATGAAACCACGGAATGCGCGCAAAAAGAGTTCTGCGGCGATTACATGTATGAAAGTCTACGGACGTTCGACACGCTTCAAGCTTGCGAGGCCGCGATCTCGGCGGAAAAATAGAGGTAGGACGGAGTCATGGGAGACGGGTAGCGGTCATGGGGGACGTAGCTTCAAAAAGTCGGAGGGTGTCGGAGGGTGTCAGGCACTTCCATTTACTGATTTCTCATGCATGAACCTTGCTCTACCAAGACCCAAACGAGACGACTTTTCCGGTGCTCGGCATCACGCCTGATGCACGAGTCTGAGCAGGGGAAGCTGAGCGTGCCCTGACCGTGCTGCTATCGTGCTTCGCTGTCGCGGCAAACGGGTCAAACGCCCCGCGTCCTTGTCGCCCGAGACCGTAGGTGAGACTTGCCGAAATCCTGGCAATCCTCGAGCCGCTGTGGGGCTAAATCAGTAATAGGAAGTGCCAGACACCTTGGCTATCTGACACCTCGGACCGCGTCTGCACTACCAGCTTCACAACCATCGCATTTTGACTCGCCCTCTCGTCAAAAAAAGTTCTTTGTCCGAGCGGTCTACCCAACAACTGCAACCGCTCGGAAAGAACCGGGCACTTGAGGAATGTTGAGGTGATTAAAATGATAGGAAAGAAAAAGGAAATGACATGTGTGCTCGCTCTTTTGCTCGCAGTCGCTGTGACAGGCTGTCCAGTGGACGATGAGACACCGCTCGGTCCGATCTGCAAGGGCGACTTCTATGTCTGGGACGCATCTGGCCTCGAGGACATCGGTCAATGCGTGGAGATCGAGGGATCGCTGAAGATCTCCATCTATGACAAATGGGGTCCCGCGGATCTCGGCGGCCTGTCCAATCTCTCGGTCGTGAGAGGCACGCTGGACATAGAACGCAATTGGACCCTCGAACGGCTGGATGGTCTGTCTGGCCTGACGAGGGTGGGCCGTTTGCGCATCGTGGACAACCCGGCGCTTCGACAAATCGACGGTCTTTCGAATCTGCGCCAGTGTAAGGGGATGGTCTGGATTGAGGACAATGCAGTCCTTGGGGGCCTAGACGGGCTGAGGAATCTCTCCGAGGCCTATAGCGTGACCATCCATGGGAACAGGTCGCTGAACAGCCTCGACGGCTTCACGAACCTGGCCCGGCTGGAAGGGGACTTGGACATCCAGAACAACTTGGATCTCGAAACCGTGGACGGATTTTCTGGTCTGAAAGAGGTGCACTCCCTCATCATCGCCGGTAACCCTCGACTGGAGGGCTTGGCGGGCCTGGCGAAGTTGGCTCGGATCCACACACTGCTGATGCTCGGATACTGCAACGAGGAGTTCTGTCGCGGCAATGGGGAACTGGTCGACCTCGATGATCTGGCGGGTCTGAGAGTCATCGCTTTCGGCATCTCCATCGCCGGCAACAAAAAACTCGCCAGCCTAGAGGGTCTCATGAGCCTCGAAAGGGTCGGCGGCAGTAACATCGACATCCTGGACAATCCCGCTCTCTCCAACGTCGAGATCCAGGCGTTCATCGAGAGCGCCAAAAACGCCGGTTTCGACGGCACGGTCAACTTGAGTCGCAGCGGCGCGAGCGAGTAACCGCCTTCGCTCACGGGGGTCTTTTTCGAAGGCTCCTTTGCAGGTGAGGGAGTGTCGGCGAGTGCCACCGCGTCTCGCCAAGATACCGGCAACCCTCGAGACGTGGCGCGGAGAAATCAGTAATTGGAAGTGCCTGACACCTTCTGACTTCCGACTGCAAAAAATGAACCCCTCCTTTTACAGCACAGGTCGCTCAATTGTCTGAATCAAGTAATGGGCATGTTGCCCATTGTTTGATTCGCAGTGTGCCTTGCTCAGAGGTCAAATTTTCAATGCTGACGAGGAACACACGAAACTGGAGGATTAAATGAATTATTCGAGAGTTTATGGGGTTTTGACACTCGTTCTCGCCCTTGGGTCATTGGGCGGCTGTGAGAATGTCGATGATTTGAAAGACGTCGATATGTTAGGCGACGATTTTCAGATAAATGCACGCGCCGGTGACATGGCCGCCCCAGGATTTCCGCCGTGGGTTCGTGCAGATCTGGTGCCGGGCGCAGTTCCCCCCATTCTCAAGCTCGCGCCGCTCCACGGCCTTGGTGACCAACAGACCGTGGACGGGCTCGTCAATCCAACGATCGAATACGCCAATGGCGCTCAGGCAGCGCTGTCGGATTGGTACAGTGGCATGGCGCCGGGCGACATGCACTTGCAGTTGGCCGGCCAGAAGCTGCTGATCGGCATACGGATCGCTCCGGGGGACTGTGACCCCTATGGCTGCTCGGTCTTTGTGGCGATCGATGAGAACCGTGCTGCCACGCTCACCAACCACGATACGCCGTTTGGCCCCGAGGACCGCGGGGTTGTGGTGCAGTGGGCGCGTCCGTCAGACGTGACCATAGGGCAATGGTCCGGGACCCATGCGCTTGGAAACCTGCCCCAAAGCCAGCAGTGGCCTGTCGTAGCCCGGGTCGGTTCCGAGCCGTCGAACGGCAGAAAAAGCATTGAGCTGGAAATCACACTGGGCACCGCGGCTGCCACAGCGCAAACGATCTCGAACCCGAGAGCCATGCCATTCGGCCTTGCCGTGGCCGTCGTTGGCAATAAAGCGCCTAAGCTGAGTTTGGTTTCCAAATCCCCCACGAACTCCTACTACGTTTGGCCCAACGAGCCGCACCCGGCCGGTGGACAGTGGATTGCTCTGCCCAACTTTCCTTTCACCTACAAGACCATCCAGCCCGATTTCCCGACCGGCAAGACGACCGGTATTCTGACCTACAATGTTGGCATGTTGCCATTCCTCTCCAATGGTGGCGATGGTTCGCCCCATGACTTCGCGGCATACGCCGCTGACCCCGATGTGCAGGTCGCGTGCCTGCAAGAGGTGTGGGACCACGCCCAGCGGAGGGAGATCGCGGCAATAGCAAATGAGTTGGCAAAGATGCACGCGGTGGGCCTGCCGCAGACTTGCGGAGGGGGGGACGAATCCGGATGCGACGCGGCCGACTTGGCCGCGGACCTGGTCACGAGTTCCGGGATCACGATTCCCGACACGGGTCTGCTTCTGCTCTCGAAGTCTCCCATCGCCGATAGCGACATCATGTTCTACAAGAACAGCGAATCCGGTTGTCGCGGAGCGGACTGCTTAGAGGAGAAGGGAGCCCTTTGGGCACGGATCGGAACCGCCAACGCAAAGCGAGAGCCCAAATGTAACTCCTCGAGCTCCCAGGTAACCGGGTCTATCACTCATGTCCCCGACCGGTATTGTTCCCCCCCGGTTTACGCCGGCGAGCAGTTCATCGACGTGTTCTGTACTCACCTGCAGGCAAGCTGCGATGAGGTTTCCACCATAGCAAAGTACGTAGACGCGCTCGAGGCAGTGCTGACGACTGGTGGGAGCGAGATTCTCGAGGCGGTAGGGATCGATCCGATCAACATGGAAAAGTTCGAGTGCCATGGCGATGACGACTACAAGAACGTCCAGAAAAAGCAACTGACCAAACTGGCCAGCGATCGTGCTCGGTGACTTCAACATCAACGGTCGGAGCGCCGAGGATTTGAAACTGGGTCCATCGAATGGTTCTCTCTACGCGTATGCAGCCTCGAGCCTCGGCGCCTACAATAGAACGATATTCGAGGAACAGATGGAAATTTACAGTGATCGTCATGACATAGGCCTAGGGTTCCACAATCCGGTCGCCGTCGTGCCTCCTGTGAGAGGGAGTGATCCCGTCTTGGTAGAAGAAACGGCCGACCTGGCTAGAAAGTACCCGTCCATGCCGATAAGCACGTTCGGCGAGTCGACCATGACCAAAGAGCTCACGCTGATGCACGATTATGCGAGCTCCCGCTACGATTATGTGTGGGTCCTACCAGCCGAGCCGTCCTCGGAGCTTCCGTTCTATGCCATCGCCTCCTCCCCGGAGGAGCCCTACGTCGTAGTGGACGACAACGGCGGCGGGGATACAAAGCCCGCATCCGACCACGCGGCCGTTTTCGCCGGACTGCGTTTCGTGGAGCTCAAAGAACTCGCCAAGTACAACCCGATGCGACCACATTTCGTGACGCAGTCCATTATCCACCTCCAGACGCTCAGCTACGACGGCGGCTGGCTTGCCGGTGGGGAGGACTTCTTCGGTCACGGCAACATCTCCGTGAACTCCGCCAAGCAGCCAACCGTCAAGTTCAAAGCCGCCTCTGACTCCGACTCGGTCAGCGTCAACTGGGCACTCGGCGCAAAAGCTTTGCGCACCGATAGTCTCTCTTGGTGGTATGACCTTTGGGAGGACGACCCCGGAAGCTGCTGCGAGGACCACTATGACATGCAGCCGTGGGACGGAAAGGATACTTCCTCTCTATTTCGGCCGACGACATCGTTGTGGGCCTTCACCAAGAATAATGGAGCCGTCGGACAGGCCGTATGCCTGGCCGGTCTAGCCGCCTCCTGCGACCCGGTTGACACCCTTCAACCTATCGCGGCTATCCGCGGAACGGACAGCGAGTCCGCCATTGTGACCCATAGACTCGATGTGGTGGAGGCCCAATGAAAAAGCAACATAATATCATGCTCACGGCGACCGGGGTTTGCCTCCTGGGTCTCGTGTCAATGTACTCTTGGAAGGCGTCGCCCGTGGAGAGCGGCAGTTCAGGACAGGGCGCGCTCGACAGCCCGTCTGTCGAAGTCCCCGTGACACCCATTCTTGCCGAACACGATGTCAAGAAGCCTGGGGCGATCGCCTCGCGCTCCTCAGGGTTGGCTGCTTCCCAGCCCGCTCCTGCACTCGCGGCAGCGATGACCGTATTCGAACGATTGAGCGGCGAGGTTAGCGCAAGCGGCACGCCGCCAGCAGAGTCCACGCCGCCTTCCACCCCGGCCGCGCCCACGACCGCGTTGCCGATGTTGAGCGCAGACGCGAAGCCCAACGAACAACTCGCCGAGGCGCTTCGTTGGTTCGACGGTCTGCCACGCTCCGCCCCGCCCTCGGCGGTGGAGTTGGATGCGAAACGCGCGCAGATGAGCAAGGCTGGTCTTGACTTGCTCGCCAGCGACTGCCGCTCCGGGGTGTGTCGCCTGTCGTTCGTCTACTCGAAGTCCTCTTCGGAGCAACTCGTGAAGCGAATGGGGGGACATGATTCTGCGAGGAAGCGCACCAACTGGTGGAGTTTCTCCACGATCAACTCAGACGGACGGGTCGAAGGGCACGTGTTCATGTTGGATGGCGGAAGCGCTGGACGTAGCGGATGAACTCATGAGCGTCAGATAATCGCTCCTGATACAGCCCAATACTTGGCAAAAACCGCGATTCGGTCGTAGGGGTTATTCAAATCCGTCCGAATGGAAGATGTATTGTCTTTGTCTCGCCTTCGCGAGCGCATGTGCCGCAAATACGACCCCATTGGCCGATTGCGATGAGACGACCCCACTGTCTCCCCGTCATTCCACCTTTTTTCCGGCACCTGATCCATACGACCATTGCGGGCGTGTTATACGATGTCAGCCTGAGAATCCGCCCATTTCTGTACGACCTCAATTCCGACGCGCGGTACGATGTCAATGAGGCCGCTAACAGCGAGGAGAGGGAATACTGGTGGTATTCACTCAGGCGAGCAACGCAGCTGGACGAGATGCATCGGCTGCCCAAACTCAGAAGTTATTTTTGCGTGAGCCCTAAGCCGTGCCCCGCTGTTCCCTGAGACTGCTGGCAAGGCCCCCTGCTTGAGAGATGGGATTGCAGCGGCGTCGGTAGTGTCCGCTCGACCGCAGTCGTTCGAGATGGGAGCGAACGAACTCTTCACCGCCCACCACCATGCCGTCTACGTAGTAGCGCAGGCGTTTGCGGAACAGGCCCTGGCTCGCAAATCCCTGAGCTTCTTCTTCTAGGATGATCCGGTCGGGAATGGCTTGCTGCCGCTCTTTGGACGGCACGTTGCCGCGGTAGTAGGTCCGAGCTCGGTAATCGATGAGCGCGTCTTTGCGTTTGCCGCGCCCGGTGAGCTTGGTCAAAGGAATCATCCAGCGGTCGTCAGCCACTTCTCGGTAGTACAACGAAGACCCTTGGTACTCTTCGGGCTTTTGCACGAGTCCAGCGCGAACTGGATTGAGCTCCACGTAGAGCAGGCAGTCGAGGAGCGCCTTTTCGTCTTCGAGCAGCGTGCTCTTGAAGCGGTCGCCCCACAGTCGACCCTTGCGAGCAAAGGTTTGGTTGAACCATTTGGCAAAGGAGGCTTGGAGGTTGCGCATGAGCTCCGAGACGTCGAAGATGCGCTCGTTGAAGCGAGTCCATTTCTCGCGCAGCCAGGCCTCGAGCACGGTTTTGGGGTAGAGGTGCGAAGCGAGGGCAAAGAGTTCGTCTTGGGTGAGCTCGCGGTATTCGTCGAACGAGACCACGAGGTGATAGTGGTTGCCCATCACGCAAAAGCCCGCGACGCGACAGCGATAGATCCTAGAGAAGAAGCGGAACAGCTCCACCATTTTTCGCCGGCATCGGTCGTCTGAAAGAGGGTACTCGTCGGCACGTCCGCCCACGCGACAGTAGAGATGATAGAAAGCGCTGCCTTGCTCGACCTTGAGTCTCGCGCATCTGGGCATGAGCTCCTCCTCTCGATAGAAACGACGAATAACGAAAGGCCGGTTGTCGTTTCTGACGGTTCAAATTAGCAGGTCGGCGGACCTGAGGCAACTAATAAACACTGTCCCCAATACCAGTGATGGGTCTTGACCCCGATCCTCATCCATTTTCAAGCCTGGACGAGCGGGGTGTTCAACCTGATGGATGATCGAGACAAACCAAATACTGTGCAGGCACAGCATCCGCCAACCACACCTTTTCGTTTCCGAGGTAGAACACCACGCCGTGTTCGGCTGCTCGCTGAGCATCAACTCGGATGAGCACGGGGGTTGGTGCCTTCCGTCGGCCGACAGCCAACGCCATCTCCACGTCGTAGGACAGGTGGACGTATTGTCTGCCCATTGGCAGCAGGCCCGCTTCGAGGATTTGCCGAGCCCCTTCAGGCGACGTTCCGTGAAACAACCACTCGGGTGGGACAGCAGCCTGTTTCTTCAGTCGTCCCGGCAACGAGTGCCCGTAGAGTGCCCGTATCCGTCCATCAACAACCTCGTGCCGCTTCTTGTCCGAATGCTCGACGGCCCGGATGATGTCGTCGCCTGCAAGAAGGTTCCAGTCCGGTCCCTGCTTCCGCAAAGCCAAAACAAGGTCAGGCAAGGCAACCCAGCCTTCTTCGTCAAGCTCCAGTTCGTAGAGCCAGGGTTCGTGGCGAAGGGCTTGAGATATCCAATAATCT
>JALOQD010000434.1 GCA_025453525.1 Myxococcota bacterium | reverse complement strand
GGAGCATGCCCTCTCGGCCTGTGACCGACGAGCAACGCAGCCAACCGGGATGGATCGGCGACCGAATGCCACCGCATTTGCGGATTGGGGTACTTAGGCCTTTGCTCAGAAAATGCCCCACGGCTGCAACGCGGGATGCCTCGCTCCAAGCTTTCGCGAGGGCATTCCCGCTGCGCGCCGGGGTCATTTTCAGCCTCATTGGTGGAAAGCGACAGCGGCCATGGGCGTTTGCTCGGCGGGCTGTTCGAGGCTATATCCCTTAGGAAGGAGACAAAGATGAAGAATCTTCTGACCCTGATGGGCGCCGCGCTCTTTGCCGTGTCCACGCTTGCCTGTGGCGATGAGGAAGCGGGGAACGCCTGCGAGCAACTCCAAAGGAAACTCGTGAAGTCCTTCGACGACTTCTGCGAAGACCACTCCGACTGCAAGTTGGTGTGCGGCCAAAAAGAACCGACCGACAGCGGAAACGACGGCGAGGAGATCGAACCTACGGAGGAGGAGCTCGAGGTTTGCCAAAACACGCTCGACCACTACAGCTACTATGAGCACGACCACCTCATCGAATGGATCAACTACTGCAATTAGTGTTTTAGATGCCCTTTTCTTATCAATTTGAATTCTTGTGCTAACCTTGCCTTTGTTCCCTAGCGTTGAAAACAACCACAGGAGGAGACCTCTCATGAGACGCCATTGTTTGCTCCCCACCTTGCTTCTTGTCGCTGCATGCGGCTGCGCCACCACCGGTGGGCTGTCCACCACGGACGTGATCGAGCAATACCCTCAAGTAGGCGAGCTCCACGCGGCTCTTCTCGATGCCGAGAAAGCCAAGGCCGCGCTGCTCGCGCCCACGGGTTACGCCGAGTCGAAAATGTACCTCGATCTGGCGATCGAGGAAGCACAAGATGGGAATAAAGGGAAGGCAAACAACGCGGCTCAACGCGGACTGTCGGCGGTCGCAAAGCTCAATGTGTCTCTTTCGGCGTTCCGCGACGCCATGGAGGACGTGCTCGAAACTCGAGAACGCGCCATAGCCGCCGGGGCTCGCAACCTCTATTCCGAAGAGATGAACAAAGTCGAGCAAGATTTCAGAGAGCTCGCGGAGAAGGCCGAGAACGGCAAGCTGGACAAGGTCCTCGAGAAGCGGCCGGAGATCCTGGCCGTGTATTCGGACCTCGAGCTGCGGGCCCTCAAGAAAGGCTCGGTCGAAGGCGCCAAGGCCGCCATCAAAGAGGCCGACAAGGCCGGCGCGGACAAGTGGGCTCCCAAGACCATGAAGCTCGCCCGCGAACAGGTGAAGCTCGTGTCGTCAGTGCTCGACGCGGACCGCACCAAGGTCGAGAAGGCCCATTCCCACGCGGCCAAGACCATCTGGCTCGCCGGAAGGGCCATGGCGATTACGAGCTTGACAAAGAAATTCGATAAACAAGACCTCACCAACGAAGAAATCATCTTGTGGTTCCAGGGCCAGATAGAGGAGGCGGCCGAGCCTCTGGGCGAGCCTCTGCCTTTTGACAAGAGCGATCGCGATGCGATCCTCGCTCTGCGCGACGACATCTCCGGCATAAAGAAGGGACTCGAAGACACACGCGTAGTGATCAAGCAGTACCAGGAAGAGCTCGCCCGCGTCACAGAGGCCGCCAAGAAGCAGCGCGCTGCCACAGAAATCGCCATGCGCGAGGTGCTCAACGCCGATCGAAAAGATCTCGTTGCCCTGCGGCAGAAGTACGCCGATTTCCTGTCTCCCGAAGGCAAATCCTCAGCCGTCACTGAGCAGCGTGAGGTCGAAGTCAAACTGAGATACGAGGAGATCAAGGCCGCATTCAATGACCGAGAAGCCACGGTGATCATGCAGGATGCCAACATCCTCATCACGCTCAGTGGGATTGAGTTTGCCAAGAACAAGGCCGATGTCTCGGCGCGGAGCTTTGGCCTGCTCAACAAAGTGGCCATGGCTGTCCAAAAGCTGCCAGAGGCCGGTATCGAGATCTCGGGGCATACAGAAGCGAGGGGAAAAGAAATCAAGAACCAAGAGATCTCCCAACAGCGGGCCGACGCGGTGCTCAAGTTCCTCACCGAGGTGGGAGGCGTGGATGCGGGCCGGATCAATGCGCGAGGCATGGGCTCGTCCAAGCCCGTGGCCACGAACAAGACCACGGACGGCCGCACACAGAACCGCCGCATCGAAGTGCTCATCATCAACAGAAACAAATAGTGCCGCCCTGGCCTTTTCTCCTCTTCTCCCCCCACCCTGCCCAAGGCCTCTTGACGACAAAGAACAATGAAGGCAGTTTCATCCCAGTGAACCCAAACGACGAAAAGATTGCGGATAGCCGCGACCAAAGGCTTGCCGAGCTGCTCGAGACCTTGGGCGAGTACGCCGTGCAAGGGCGAGCGTTCCTTTCGGCCTTTCACGAACGCGCGGTGCGGGAAATCGACGACCGGCTGGCGATTCTCTCGGACAAAGTGGGCGAGGTGGGCGTCGACCCCTTTGGCATGGCCCCAGACACCCTGCGGCGTCTGGCCATGGGCGCAGCGTTTTTGTACCGCGTCTACTTCCGCTGCGAGTCCACAGGGCTCGAGCACATGCCCGAGGGGCCGGTGATCCTGGTGGCCAACCACGCCGGACAGCTCCCGATCGATGGCATCATGATCACCACGGCGATGCTGCTCGAGTGTAGTCCGCCCAGGCTGGCTCGCCCCATCGCGGACAAGTGGATAGCGACCTTGCCCTTTGTCTCCACGATGATGTCGCGCATGGGAGTGGTCGTGGGCAGCCCGGAGAACGCCGAGCGCCTTTTGCACAGAGGCGAAGCGCTCCTGGTGTTTCCCGAGGGCATGGACGCCATCACCAAGACCGTCGAATACGCCTACCAGTTGCGAGAATTCGGCCACGGCTTCATGCGCATCGCCTTGCAGCAGAAAGTACCGGTCGTTCCCGTGGCCGTGGTCGGCTCCGAAGAACAGTACCCCACATTGTACAACCTCAAACGCCTGGGACAGGTCTTCGGCCTTCCCTCGCTGCCCATCTGGGTGCAAATGCCCGTGCCGGTGCTCGGGATGTTGCCGTTGCCTGTCAAATATCGACTGGCGTTCGGCGCGCCGATGATGTTCGAGGGCGACCCAGACGACGAAGACAAATCTATCCGCGAGAAAGTGGAGCAGGTTCGAGGACAGCTTCAGCAGCTCCTCTCTGAAACGCGTCGCAAGCGCAGGAGCGTCTTCTACTAATGCCCTCGAGCGCGAAACCAAAGAAACTGTTCGTCTCCAACCGCAGCCGCGCGTTTCCCGGCAAGATCGCCATTTGCGGCGGCGCCGGTCGCCTCGGTCGCCTCGCGGTGCGCCGGCTTCACCGAACCGACGAAGTCACTGTCATCGACGCGCGCCTATTCGAGAATCGTCCCGCCGACGTGGAGCATCTTCGCTCCGAGCTCGTCCGCAAGGAAACGCGCAACCTGTTCCGCCGCCGCCATGTCAACGCCGTGGTCTACCTCGGTCCCCACTACGGGGAGACCATGGACGTCTACGACGATGAATGGACCTCACGGTCCATCGAAGGCTTTGCGCGATTGCTCGAGTACTGCAACCGCTATGACGTCGGCAAGGTCGTGGTCATGTCCTCGGCCGACATCTACGGAGCCCGGGCCCACAACCCACAGTTCCTCACCGAGGAGGCGCCGCTGCTCGGCAACGGCATGGCCGCGCTGCGCGACATCGACATGATGGCCCAGAGCTTCTTCTGGAAGCGGCCAGACGTCGAAACCGTCATCTTGCGGCCGGCTCATCTCGTCGGCGACGTGGCT
>JALOQD010000433.1 GCA_025453525.1 Myxococcota bacterium | reverse complement strand
AGGAAATCGAAGAGATGTGTATCCAAGCACGACTCAAAACGGCAGCTTGAAACTTGACTCATCTGCCATGATGTCAGGCTTTGAAGATGTCTAGTACCGCCGGCTCGGCCCATACCAGCAATCACAGGCCGTGACCCTCTCCCCACACGCAGGGCACTGCTCCTCATCACATCCCGGCTCGTGCAGGGCTCCGACGACGCAGCCGCAACCTTTGCACTTGTGGCCGGAAAAACACAGGATGTCTCGCTCCATTCCAAATCCGACGCGCAGATGGAGCCTTCCCTCGATGAGGTAGCTGGGTCTGTGCGTGTCGTTGTCGAAACTGGGATGAGAGGGGTCTCGGGGGGCAAGGCGCAGGTGCAACGGTTCGCTCCTTGGCTAACCTCAACGGACGAGGCTGTTCGATTCGGAGCCCCATTCTCCACCCCCAAGCTCACGGGGGTGTCATCCGCCGGTAACGAACCAGTCATGGCATCTGTCCATGCAGTTTCCTCTTGTCATAGCTAGCAGGCTCGATACTGTTTTGCCGGCTTTGAAACTCAACCAAACACGGCGGAAGCGAGTAATGCACATATGCAACATCGGATAGAGCGAGCCATAGGCCTCTCCCTGGGCGCGGCCAGTATCAAGCTCGCGATGCTCGAGTCTCAAGAAGGTGTCACGCGTGTCGTGCACACCGAAGTCCATCCCCACGCCGGCGATCCGCGCCGAGTCCTGCAACAGATAGTGGAAAAGCTCGACCACTCGCGCTTCGACTTCGGCCTCGTGACTGGTCGCAAGCTCAGAAATGCGGTGCTCTGCGCCAGCGTCGCCGAACCAGAGGCCCATGAGGCGGGCTTGAGGCTCCTCGCATCGGCCGCGGAGCCTCCATCGGCCTTGGCCAGTCTCGGCGCCGAGAGCTTCGTCGTATACCGCCTTTCGGGAAACGGACACATCGACTCGGTGGAGACCGGAAGCAAATGCGCTTCAGGCACCGGCGAGTTCTTTCTACAGCAAGTGGGTCGCATGAACGTCGGAGTGGACGAGGCCATTGCGCTCGCCACCGGAGTCGAGCCGTACCGCGTCTCGGGACGCTGCACGGTGTTCTGTAAAAGCGACTGCACCCACGCGCTCAACAAGGGCGTTCCCGTGGGGCGTGTGGCCGCCGGTCTGGCCCAGATGACCACCGACAAGGTCGTCGAGTTGCTGGACGGTCTAGAAAAAGGGCGGGTCGCAGTCGTCGGCGGGATGACCGGCAATCGCGTGGTGATGGAGCTGCTCGGAAAGCAAGTCGCGCATCTCCAAATCCCCGAGCACGCCGAAGCGTTCGAGGCCGTGGGAGCGGCGGCCTTGGCCCTGGAGCGCCGCCAGCCTTGGAGCCTCGACCCCCAACACCTGTTCGTGGACCAGCACGCGTCCTTCGATTTCCTTCCGCCGCTGCGCTCGGCCGCGCCGCTCGTGCGCTTCGAGGCGGCCCATAGAGGCGTGGCGAGGCCAGACGACGAGTGCATCGTCGGGCTCGACGTGGGCAGCACAACGACAAAGGCAGTGCTCCTGCGTCGCTCCGATGACGCGGTCCTGGCGTCGATCTATCTTCGAACCCACGGCAATCCCGTGGAGGCCTCTCGACAGTGCTATGCCAGTCTCGCCTCTGCGCTCGAATGCCCTGTTCGAATCGTAGCCGTGGCCACCACCGGCTCGGGGCGTCAGATCGCCGGTTTGCACGCAGGCACGCAGGGCGTCATCAATGAAATCATTGCCCACGCCACGGGCGCGGCCTACTACGATCCCGAAGTCGACACCATCTTCGAAATCGGCGGCCAAGACGCCAAGTACACGCACCTTTTGGCCGGCGTGCCCGCCGACTACGCCATGAACGAGGCCTGCTCTGCCGGGACCGGTTCGTTCCTCGAGGAAGCGGCGCGGGAGAGCATGGGTCTCGACTATCGGGAGATCGCCGAGGTCGCGGTGGCGGCGACCCGTCCGCCCAATTTCAACGATCAATGTGCCGCTTTCATCAGCTCGGACATCAAAACCGCCATTCACGAAGGCATCGGCCACAGCGACGCCGTGGCAGGGCTCGTCTACTCGATCTGCATGAACTACCTGAACCGCGTCAAGGGCGCGCGGGCCGTGGGCAAGAAGGTCTTCATGCAGGGCGGCGTCTGCTACAATCGCGCAGTGCCCTTGGCCATGGCGAGCCTGCTCGAAAAGGAGATCATCGTCCCGCCCGATCCAGGCCTCATCGGCGCGTTCGGCGTTGCCCTCGAGGCCAAGCACCGCATGGAGAGCGGCGCGCTGCTCGAGTCCAGCTTCAATCTCGATGAGCTTGCGACGCGCACAGTGGAACAGGGAAAGCCCTTCCACTGCCGGGGCGGCAAGGGGAACTGCGATCGCGCTTGCGAGATCGCGACCATGATCATCGAAGGCCGCAAGTACCCGTTTGGGGGCGCGTGCAACAAGTACTACAACGAGCTGCACCGAGTGCAGTACGATCCCGCGGAACACGACTATGTCCGACGCCGCCAGGATCTCGTGTTCGAGACCCACGCCGCACAGCCGCCCGCGAGGCCAAAGGCGCGGATCGGCGTGCTGCGCACGTTCCTGACCAACCGCTACTACCCTTTGTACTCTCACTTTTTCGCGCAGCTCGGACTCGAGCCGGTCCTGTCGAAAAAAGTCGATGAAGCAGGCATGCGCCGCTCTGCGGCCGAGATGTGTTACCCAGCCGAGATCGCCCACGGCGCGCTGGCGAATCTCTTAAGCCTGGACGTGGACTACCTGTTCCTTCCCAAGCTGTTCAGCCTGCCGGTGGAAGGTGGAAACACGGATCGCAAGTTCCAAGCCTCGTGCTTGCTCCTGCAGAGCGAGGCCTATTGGCTGCGCAGCGCCTTTGCCAAGGAGCTTGCGGGTAAAAAGCTCATCGAGCCGCAGTTCGACTTCAACGAGGGGATTCGCGCCCGGCGCGGACAGTTCGCCACCCTGGCTGCGCAAATGGGAGCATCCTGGTTCGAGGGCAGCGCTGCGTTTGGCCACGCGGTAGAGGCCCAAGAGGCGTGCGAGACGGACATCAAAGACCTCGGACAACAGGCCCTTCGAGCTCTCCAGCGCGATCCGTCGCAACGCGCTGTGGTGCTCTTCGGTCGAGCTTACAGCGCCTTTGCCAAAGAGGCGAATCTGGCGATTCCCACCAAGCTGGCGAGCCGAGGCGTCACCGTGATCCCATGGGACGCGCTGCCGTTCGAGAGCGAGCCGATCGATCCAGACATCAACTGGGCCATTGGCCAGAACCTGCTGCGCGCAGGTCGTGTCGTCGCACGGCATCCCCAGCTGTTCGGCACATGGATTACGAACTTCAGCTGTGGTCCGGATTCCTTCCTCGTCGGGTACTTCCGCGACATCATGGGACGCAAGCCCTCTTTGACTCTGGAGCTCGACAGCCACTCGGCCGACGCGGGCGTCAACACGCGCATCGAGGCGTTCCTCGACATCGTAGACAAGTACCGGCGGCTAAAGAGCGAGCCAGCGATTGAGTCGTCCTTTGTCCCGGCGAGAATCATTCTTCGGGACAAAAAGGCTCTCTACGAAAGCTCGAGCCGTGCCCTGGTGCCCCTCACCGATCCGTCGGTCCACCTGATCTTCCCGAACATGGGCCCCTTGAGCACCGAGATCCTCGCCGGTGTGTTTCGGGGGATCGGCGTCAAAGCAACGGCTCTGCCCGTGCCCGACCACGAGGTGCTGCGCCTGGGCCGAGGCAATACGTCGTGCAAGGAATGCCTCCCACTGCAGCTCGTCACTGGAGCGCTGCTCAAGTACCTGAAAT